>NZ_VMMZ01000019.1:0-25898 GCF_013277475.1 Streptococcus sp. k-628 | reverse complement strand
AGAACTGACGAAGTCAGCAACCTACATACGGCAAGGCGACGTTGACGCAGTTTGAAGAGATTTTCGAAGAGTACAAGACCCCAGGTTTTTCTTATTCATAGGTTACGACTGTGACCGCACCCTTGTCATACTCAGCGATAAAGATATTGGCTACATTGTCATGCCCTTGCTTGCTGAGATTGTCAAGCAACCACTCTTCGTTACGACCAATCGATTCCAAGACATCGACTTGGATCACACCGTCAGTCACAACTGGATACTTAGGATTTTCATCTCCCATTTGGACCACGATGAGTTGACCATTTTGCTCCTGCACAGCTCGTTTGACCTGTTTCATCTGGAAAATCCCTTGGCTACGAAGTTTGAGGGCTACATCCGATGCAGACAAGCCAACTGAACGACAGGCTTCTGGGTCAATCTGCCCATTTTTGATAAGGAGAGTTGGTTTTCCATCAATCAAGCGTTTGACAAAATGAACATTGTTATTGAGCCACTTTAGGGTCAATACCAAAATCGTCCACATCATCAAAATCACTGCATACTGGAGAATGCTGATAGAACTATTGTAAATCACCCCACCGATGATACCACCAAGAACATAGTTCTGAATTTGGTCTGTCGCAGAGTTAGGTGCCAGGTTCCCCTTTCCTGTCACATTGATAACAAAAACCAGCGAGAAGAGACCCAAGGCCAGTTTGATTAAAATTTCTATATAGTTGAGTGTCATTTGTTTACCTCCACCAATTCAATAGCGTCTGTTTGATGCAATTCTAGTTTCTCTAAAAGATACTTGTCTGGTTGGCTCCCATTCATAGCGCGGTAGAAATTTGAACCTACCTTGACAAGCGCTCCATCAGTGGTTGCAGAAGTATTGACATAAACTTCTGATTTATCCACTCCCAAATCTTTAGAAACGACCTCTATAAAATGAAGGGAGGTTTGAAATTGATTGTTAGAGGCTTGATTGGTCTGGTATTTTGAAATTGTCACCAAAAGCAGGGCCACTAAAGTCAGGGCCAAAATCATGACCAATTCCCGAAACTTAGTCCCCTTTTTATCTCGATAAGCCTTAAAAGCAAAAAATCCTGTGATAGCTAGGAGCACAATCCCAAAGCCAATCATGATTCCATTTTGCTGACTGATTTGGCTAAGTACATAGTCATATGAGTAAAATTTCATTTATTTTCACTCCCTTTCATAAAATCATTCTTCATTATAAACGAAAGAGAGTGATTTTTCAAACCATACGTTGGGGAAATAGACTTATCAGACCAACTTCTCTAACTAATGACTCAAATACCTGTTTTAAGATTCTAATTTTGATAATTGATAAGAATAGACACTAGGAATTATCACTACAAAGAAAAGTGTCAAGAAGAATACCCAGTAAACATATAGTTGCACAAAGGAATTTAGAAACAATAACAATCCTCCGAATACCCAAATTTTCCCAGCTAGGCGATGCGTTTTTCTCCAGTTTTTATCATTCTCCAAGGTCCACGGTAGTCGAATACCGATTATATAATTTCGGTGTGTTTTTGGTAGATAATTTCCAATTACGATCATCACGACTCCCATAAAAATCTGAGCTAGTAGCCCACTCATCATGGAATAACCCAAAGATTCTCCGTATATAGAAATCATTGATAGACAAGATACAAAAGGAATAATCCAGTAAATTAAAATTTGTATTTTTGAACTGATATTGCTAGATTTAGGATCCTTAACCATTAAAAATAGAAGCACCCAATGCATCAAAAGCATGAGAGCCGGCAATCCAAAGATAGCAAACACTTTATGATTGTAGCCATCTGCTTGACCCAGTAGATTAAAATGAGTGGGTATCTCCTCTGGTAATTGATTCCAGAAAACACAACCTACAATGGAAGGTAGTAGGATGAGAATGCTCGTAAATAATACCAATTTCTTATTGATTTTTATCTTCATCAAAATGATCTCCTTTCAGATCTGCTAACCAAACCATTATATCCTCTAAAACCGATGTATTTAACTCATAATAAATAAAGTTTTTTTCTTTCATTTCATGAATCAAATCCGCTGCTTTCAAAATCGTAAGATGGTGTGAAATCGTTGCACTTGTCAACTCGAATTGACTGGCAATTTCTCCTGCAGATAATCTACCTGCTTTGAGTAAATTCAAAATTTCTCTCCTAACTGGATGAGATAAGGCTTTAAAGCTATTTGCAAAACTCATAATGCCTCCTTTCCCTTTGTAATATTAGTAGGGCTAGTAATAAGCAAGGTAGAACTGATAGCATTCCTGTCGGTGATGGGCCCAAAATCAAGAGGCTTGAAACTTTTTCTCCTGGTAATTGAAAGAGTAACCCAATACCTGCAGTTGCATTGATTGCCCCATGAAATAGGGCAGAAGCCCAGATAGAACCTGTCTTTTCCAACAACCAGCTTAACAATATTCCTAGGCTAAAACAAAATAGAAACATAGCAACAACTCCCAAAACGGGATAAGAAAAATAAGTAAGGCCATAATTATAGCCTTGCAAATTGATTGGTAGATGCCAAAGACTCCAAATGAGACCAAGCAAGACATGAGTCTGGACTAGCGAAAAGCGTCCTCTTAGAGCTGGGTAAAGATAGCCACGCCAACCAATTTCCTCTCCCAATGCAAAGAAACTATTAAGAAAAGGAGCGTAGGTCAAACTAGCTAGGATTTGAATCAAGACCAAGAAAGATAAGGGAATGGCTGATTGAGAGACACCTTTTTCTTGTAAGATGGCTTGAATAGATTCAAAACCAAGGCTGAAATTGCTAGGGAATACAAGAAAATAAAGTCCCGCTCCTAAAAAACTGATGACTGCTGGTAACCAGATAGCTAGTAAGTAAAAGCGCCAGTTCCTCTTGAGATTCACAACTAATTTAGATTTGATTCCACTAGGTTGATTCGTGATTTTCCCTAAAATAAAGACTGCAAGTGCAGGCATCCACATAGCTACAATACTAGCAAGTTGACTCCATGGAGAATTTAGACCAACACCACTTAGCCATAGTGCCAGCCATATTATCCAAGCAAGGGCATAAGCCAAGACCACAAAAAGAAGGATTGTTCTTTTATTTGACATATATGTAACTTCACTTTCTATTTAGATGTTTTTCTAAATAACATTATACACCTTTCTATTCTAAACACAAGAGCTATTTAGATTTTTTTCTAAATAGTTTAGGGGATTTTTATTTTCTCAGGATAAAGTCTAAAGAGTAATTTTTCAAACCATACGTTGGGGAAATAGTCCTTTTTTTGGTATAATAAAATCTATAATCTGAATGAAAAAGGTAACTTTATGAAACTTATCTCATGGAATATTGATTCCCTCAATGCTGCCCTAACTAGTGATTCAGCTCGTGCCAAATTGTCCCAAGAAGTCCTACAAACCTTGGTCGCTGAAAATGCTGACATTATCGCTATCCAAGAAACCAAGCTTTCTGCCAAGGGTCCTACAAAGAGACATCTGGAAATTTTAGAAGAGCTCTTCCCAGGCTACAAAAACATGTGGCGCTCTTCCCAAGAGCCTGCCCGTAAAGGCTATGCTGGAACCATGTTCCTTTATAAGAAAGAACTTACGCCTACTATCAGCTTCCCAGAAATCGGTGCCCCTTCTACCATGGACTTGGAAGGCCGTATCATCACGCTAGAATTTGATGATTTTTTCGTAACGCAAGTTTACACTCCAAACGCTGGCGATGGCCTCAAACGCTTGGAAGAACGCCAAGTCTGGGATGTCAAATATGCTGAGTACTTGGCTCAACTAGACAAAGAAAAACCAGTCCTTGCAACCGGTGACTACAATGTAGCCCACAATGAAATCGACCTTGCAAATCCTGCCAGCAACCGCCGTTCACCAGGATTTACAGACGAGGAACGTGCTGGATTTACCAACCTCTTGGCAACTGGATTTACCGATACTTTCCGTCATGTTCACGGCGATGTTCCCGAACGCTACACTTGGTGGGCACAACGCAGCAAGACTTCTAAAATCAACAATACAGGCTGGAGAATCGACTACTGGCTCACAAGTAACCGTATCGCTGACAAGGTCACTAAATCTGATATGATTGACTCCGGTGCGCGCCAAGACCACACACCCATTGTCATGGAGATTGAACTCTAAGGAGAAAACGAATGGACTATCAAGCTGTCATTCCTGAATTTGTAGTATCTGACATCGAAAAATCACGCCACTTCTACTGCAACCTGCTAGGATTCTCTGTCGAATACGAGCGTCCAGAGGAGAAATTTCTCTTCCTCTCGCTTGAAGACTGCCAGCTAATGTTAGAGGAGGGAACAAAGGATGAATTAGTTGAACTGACCTACCCATTTGGTCGCGGTGTCAATATTTCCTTTGGCATTGCAGATGTTCCTCAGCTCCACCAAAAACTGCTGGAAGCTGACTATCCTATCCATCGTCCCCTGACAAAAAGAGAATTTCGAGTAGGAGATAGCTTTATATATCCCCATGAATTTGCAGTTTTGGATCCAGATGGCTATTTTTTAAGATTTAGCGAGTAGAATAATAAAGATTGGGAAAAAGTCTTTAAAGTTAGAAAAAGGCATATTGTCAGGTGTTTAAAAATCTTGATAATATGCCCTTTTTATTATGGAAAAACCTTCTAAATGTTAGCTAATAAGTTAACTTTTGCCCATTTTTATTATATTCGTTCGCTTTTTAAACCAAAACACTAACAAAACAGTTGATTTCTAAAGTTATTTAGTGTAAAATAAAAACATTGGCACAAGCCTATTTTAAATTAAATATCATTTTACTTGTTTATGTCGTGAATTGGCACGACGTTTCTACAAGGTGCCGGAACACCTAACAATAAGTAAGTTAGCAGTGAGGTATGGTCGTTTTTGCCATGCCTATTTTGGGGACTTACTTAGAGATTAAGTAGGTCCTTTTTGAATATTTTTAATATTTCCCTTAATTAGTGCGGACGGGAGCAACTTCCTTCGGAATTTCATCCCTAATTTTTGAGCCAAAAGTCTCAAAAATCCCGTCATAGACAATAACAAGATTATTGTCTATGCTACCACTACGGCGGGAAATATTTGATAAAACTCGCTTCGCTCGTACTAGTTTTATCAAATACATAGTACTAGCAAACCGGATCACTATAGAAACATTTAACCAACAAGTAAACTGGCTTTTAGACTTTAGGAGGTCTTATGAAATTATTAGAAGAGCGCATCCTCAAGGATGGGCACATCTTGGGTGACAACATCCTCAAGGTGGATTCCTTTTTAACCCACCAAGTTGACTTTAGCTTGATGCGAGAAATCGGTAAGGTCTTTGCGGAAAAATTTGCTGCTGCTGGCATTACTAAGGTTGTGACCATTGAAGCGTCAGGCATCGCTCCAGCCGTTTTTACAGCTGAAGCCTTAAACGTTCCCACGATTTTCGCTAAAAAAGCTAAAAACATCACTATGAACGAAGGTATCTTAACTGCCGAAGTTTACTCCTTTACCAAGCAGGTGACCAGCACCGTTTCTATCGCTGGAAAATTCCTCTCACCAGAGGACAAGGTTTTGATTATCGACGACTTCCTTGCTAACGGCCAAGCTGCTAAAGGCTTGATTCAGATCATCGAACAAGCTGGTGCCACAGTCGAAGCTATCGGTATTGTGATTGAAAAATCTTTCCAAGATGGTCGTGATTTGCTTGAAAAAGCAGGCTACCCTGTCCTATCACTCGCTCGTTTGGATCGTTTTGAAAATGGTCAGGTCGTATTTAAGGAGGCAGATCTCTAATGCAAACTCAAGAAAAACACTCGCAAGCAGCCGTTCTTGGCTTGCAGCACTTACTAGCCATGTACTCAGGATCCATCCTGGTTCCCATCATGATTGCGACAGCCCTTGGCTATTCGGCTGAGCAGTTGACCTACCTGATTTCCACAGACATCTTCATGTGTGGGGTGGCAACCTTCCTCCAACTCCAACTCAACAAATACTTTGGGATTGGACTTCCAGTCGTTCTTGGAGTTGCCTTCCAGTCGGTCGCTCCCTTGATTATGATTGGACAAAGTCATGGTAGTGGTGCTATGTTTGGTGCCCTTATCGCTTCAGGGATTTACGTGGTTCTTGTTTCAGGTATCTTCTCAAAAGTGGCCAATCTCTTCCCATCTATCGTAACAGGATCTGTTATTACCACGATTGGTTTAACCTTGATTCCTGTCGCTATTGGAAATATGGGAAATAACGTCCCAGAACCAACTGGTCAAAGTCTCTTGCTTGCAGCTATTACTGTTTTGATTATCCTATTGATCAACATCTTTACCAAAGGATTTATCAAGTCTATCTCTATTTTGATTGGTCTGGTTGTTGGAACTGCCATTGCTGCTAGCATGGGCTTGGTTGACTTCTCTCCTGTTGCGGCAGCACCACTTGTCCATGTCCCAACTCCACTCTACTTTGGGATGCCAACCTTTGAAATCTCATCTATTATCATGATGTGTATCATCGCAACAGTGTCTATGGTTGAATCCACTGGTGTTTACCTAGCCTTGTCTGATATCACGAAAGACCCAATCGACAGCACGCGCCTTCGCAACGGTTACCGCGCAGAAGGTTTGGCCGTACTTCTCGGAGGAATCTTTAACACCTTCCCTTACACAGGATTTTCACAAAACGTTGGTTTGGTTAAATTGTCAGGTATCAAGACTCGCCTGCCAATCTACTACGCAGCTGGTTTCCTGGTTCTCCTTGGACTCCTTCCTAAGTTTGGTGCCCTTGCCCAAATCATTCCAAGCCCTGTCCTCGGTGGTGCCATGCTGGTAATGTTTGGTTTTGTGTCTATTCAAGGGATGCAAATCCTCGCCCGTGTTGACTTTGCTAACAATGAACACAACTTCCTTATCGCAGCAGTCTCCATCGCTGCAGGTGTCGGACTCAACAACAGTAATCTCTTTGTCAGCATGCCGACAGCCTTCCAAATGTTCTTCTCAAACGGAATCGTCGTAGCCAGCCTACTCGCCATTGTCCTCAATGCCGTATTAAATCATAAAAAGAAATAAGAAAAAGAGGTGCGAGCCTCTTTTTTGTTTCTTTATATCTTTACCTGTCTTTCTTCTGACCGCTGGCCTGTGACAAACATGGTAAAGGTTGCTTTGCAGACATTTCTGCCTTCTTGATTGGTGATATCGACATCCACGACACAGGTTGTGCGACCTTGATGGACACATTCTCCTTTAATGGTTAATACATCATCAAGTTTGCCTGCCTTGAGATAGTTGATAGAGGATTGAAGCGTCACTACGTCTAATCCTAGCGAGATGAGCACCAAACCACTAATCTGGTCGCAAAGGGTAAAGAGATAGCCACCGTGGGCATAGCCATAGTAGTTGAGCGACGAGTCCACTACTTTTGTGGTCACCACAACGTGACCATCTTTCATCTCTTTAATTTCATAATTTTCAAAAGCTGATATAGCATCAAAGTGAAAATCTTTCATCATTTCCTCCTGATATTTCAAACGACACTATGATACTACTTTTTATAGTACTGTGCAAGGATAAAGCTCCTAGTCTGGTAAGATTCCGACCTGTTCTACAAAGCGCATAAAGGCTGCCTGTCCTTGTTCCGTCTTCTTGTAAACTCCTGCATCCTCAAGCACACGCGCAAAGATAGCACCAACAGAGTCCTTGACGATTTCAAGAGCTTTTTCTTTATGTGTTATGTCTGGATATTGGTCTCTAAGTTGGTCTGCCCATTCCTGATGATAATCGGCAACCGTAACAGCTTCTCCTACAAGATAGCTAGCGACTTGCTCCACTTCTTCTTTCAGACGTGGTGGCAAGATTGCCAAGCCCATGACCTCAATCAAGCCGATATTTTCCTTCTTGATATGTTGGACATCCTTGTGGGGATGATAGATGCCATCAGGATGTTCTGCAGAAGTCTGATTGTCTCTCAAGACCAAGTCCAACTCAAACTGTCCATCGCGTTTACGAGCAATCGGTGTAATGGTATGGTGTGGTGTTCCATTACTTTCTGCCAAGACTTGCACCCTTGGATCTGAATACTGGCGCCATTCCTGTAAAATCTTATCAGCCAAATTGATCAAATCTTCTTTGGAATCTGAAGTCAAACGCAACACTGACATTGGCCACTTGACAATCCCAGCCTTGACCTGCTCAAAACCAGTAAAAGAGAAAGTCTTTTGCAAGGGAGCCAATTCCATAGGAAATACGTGACGGCCTCCCTGATAATGATCATGAGTTAAAATGGAGCCCCCAACAATCGGCAGGTCGGCATTAGAGCCAGCAAAATATCCTGGAAACTGCTCTACGATAGCAAGAAGACGTTCAAAACTCTGACGACTAATGGCCATGGGACGATGCTGGCCATCTAAGAAAATACAATGCTCATTAAAGTAAGCATAGGGCGAATACTGGAAGCCCCATTCCTGACCAGCCATTTCAAAACGGATAATCCGGTGGTTGCTGCGGGCTGGGTGGTTGACCCGACCATGGTAGCCCTCATTCTCTAAACAAAGTTGACACTGAGGATAATTACTAGCTTGCACCAACTTGGCTGCCGCAATCTCTTTAGGATCCTTTTCAGGCTTAGAGAGGTTGATGGTAATTTCAAGTTCACCGTAATCAGATGGAACACGATAAGCAATGTTCTTAGCAATGGCCTTGAGTTTGATGTAGTCATTCTTCTGACTGAGTTGGTAGAAATCCGCTATCGCTTGCTCAGGAGATTGGCCATAGGTTGTACAGAAGTCACGATTGACCTGACTCGGACAAGGAGTCACCAAGTCCATTAGTTCAGCACCAAGGATTTCACACGCAGTCTGACTATCCTCAATCGTCTCTAATCGAACGGCTTCCTCAACCAGCTGGTCCTTGAGGTCAATCACTTTATCCAGATCCGTCTCAACTTCCAAAACACCGTCTCCCACTCGTGCCAAGACACGATTGGTCAGGTAGATTCGATCCATTTCCTCATATGAACTTTCAGAAATGACATGTGTTACAAATTTATCTACTAAGGTCACTATAGAGCCTCCTTTTGACTAGTCAAGGACGCGAGTGCCACCTGCAACTTCAGCGATATAGAAGCTTGGAGCGTAGCCAACTACTTCCTCGTAGTGTTTTCCAACAGCTTCCTTAAAGGCATCAACAGCATCTTTTTGCACCAAAGCAATGGCACATCCGCCAAAACCTGCCCCTGTCATACGAGCACCGAGAACACCTTCTTGTCCCCAAGCTGTGTGAACAAGAGTATCCAATTCCAAACCAGTTACTTCATAATCATGCTCAAGAGAAACGTGTGACGCATTCATCAAACGACCAAATGTTTCCAAATCACCTTCTTGAAGGGCTGCTTGCGCTTTAAGGGTACGTTGGTTTTCAAGCACAGCATGGCGAGCACGTTTCAAACGATTTTCATCTTTGATTAGGTAGCTATATTGATCAAAGGCCCACTCGTCCAATTCACCCAAGGTCTGAATATCCAAGGCAACTTGCAACTCTTCCACTGCTTTTTCACACTCAGCACGGCGTTCATTGTATTTAGAGTCTGCCAATTCACGGCGTTTGTTAGTATTCATGATAACAACGACATTGTCCTTCAAATCAAGCGGCACCAAATCATACTCTAAGGTATTAGTATCAAGGTAAATAGCACGTTGATCAGCCCCCATACCGATAGCAAACTGGTCCATAATACCAGAATTGACTCCGATAAAGTTGTTTTCTGTTTGTTTACCGATTTTAACCAAATCCAAACGATCTAGTTTTAAATCAAAGAGATGCTCTGCCACGACTCCTGTTAAGAGTTCAAGGGATGCTGAAGAAGACAAACCAGCACCATTTGGGATATTCCCATAAACATAAAAATCAAACCCTTTGTCAATCACATGCCCAGCTTCTTGCAAGAAATGAAGGACACCTTTTGGATAGTTGGTCCAGTTGTGCTCTTTTTCAAACTTGAGGTCGGCGAGAGGCACTTCGATAATACCCTTGTCCTCAAAGTTAGCTGAGTAGAAACGCAAGACTTGGTCATCACGTTTGCGAGCAGCCCCATAAGTTCCTAAGGAAATGGCAGCAGGAAAAACGTGCCCACCGTTGTAGTCTGTGTGCTCACCAATCAAATTGATACGGCCTGGTGAAAAGAATGTTTGGTCTGCTTCTTGACCAAAAACATCAAGAAAGTCTTTACGAAGTGCTTCTGCAGTAAGATGTTGTGTCATATGAATTCTCCTTTGACTGTCCGTTAAGTCACCTTAACGTGTAATCGTTTTCTTCTATTGTATCCAAGGGATTTTCCAAGGTCAATCCTTTTTACTAAACTTTTACTAAAATATCGGTAAAAGGCAGAAAAATATGATATACTAATCTAATCAAGGAGGATTTATGGCTACCTTAAAAGACATTGCACAGCTAGCCTCTGTCTCTATCGCAACCGTATCCCGTGTCCTCAACCGCGACCAGAGCCTATCTGTTACAGAAGAAACGAGACACCGTATTTTAACTGTTGCTGAAGAGTTGGGCTACACTAAGCACCTCAAGACAGGCGAGTCCCACAAGCCCAAGCAAAAGATTGCCATTATCCAATGGGTCAGTGAACAAGGGGAGCTGGACGACCTCTACTACTACCAGATTCGCCTAGGCATAGAAAAAAGAGCCCAAGAGTTGGACTATGATATCTTGCGCTATTTTAATGACCATCCTTTTACCCTGAGCGAGGAAGTGATTGGGATTCTCTGCATCGGAAAGTTTAGCCGAACTCAGATTACTACTTTTGAGGAATACCAGAAACCACTAGTCTTTTTAGATAGCGACACACTTTCCATGGGACATACCTGCATTATCACGGACTTTTATACTGCCATGAAACAGGTTGTCGATTATTTCCTCAGTCAAGGGATGGACCGTATCGGGATTCTAACAGGCCTTGAAGAAACAACTGACCAAGAAGAAATCATTGAGGATAAGCGGCTGGAAAATTTCAGAAACTACAGTCAATCAAAGGGAATCTATCATGATGAACTGGTCTTTCAAGGAAGCTTTACTGCCCAGTCTGGCTATGACTTGATGAAGAAAGCCATTCAGAACTTGGGAGACCAACTCCCGACAGCATTTTTCGCAGCCAGCGATAGTTTAGCTATCGGTGCCCTCCGGGCTCTCCAAGAAGCTGGAATCAGCCTGCCAGACCGCGTCAGCCTCATTTCTTTTAATGACACTAGCTTGACCAAGCAGGTTTATCCTCCTCTCTCTAGCATCACCGTCTATACCGAAGAAATGGGCCGGTCAGGTATGGATATTCTTAACAAGGAAGTACTCCACGGTCGCAAAATCCCTAGTCTGACCATGCTGGGAACCAGACTGACTCTGAGAGAGAGTACAAAGAATGATTAGGATTACAAAACGACCTCTAGCAAGGCTGTTTCTCTAATAATCTCTATGATTCCGCTCCAACTCACACCTTTCGCTTATGTGCTTGGTGACTTTCTAGGTCTGCATCAACTTCAATGGTAATATTTTGAAAGCCACAATCTTTGAGGAAAATTCGAATAGATTCTTTACAAGTTTCCATATGCTCCATCTCTTTTAAACAAACATGGACAATGGCATTTTTTTCCAAACCATCCATAGTCCAGAGATTAAGCTGATTGATACTAGCGACATGGTCCAATTCTGCTAAATCCGTCTTGATCTTCTGGATATCTACTCCTTCTGGCACTGCATCGAGGAATATCTTGAGCGTTCTCCAAAAACGTGGAAGGGCTTTTGACAGAATAAAGAAGGAAATAACAAGAGACAAGAGCGGATCCAAGATATACCAATCGGTAAATCGAAGAACAATGGCCATCAGGATGACAGTCACCCAACCCAAGGTATCTTCCAGAAAGTGCAGGCTGAGAATGGATTCGTTCTTGGTTTGTCCTTTGCGAATGACGAGACTCGCTAGCACATTGATAGTAATCGCAATAATTCCTAACCAGAGAATCCCCTCATCATTGACCGGTTGTGGATGAAAGATTTTCGCTATATTTTCCAAAATGACCAAAACGGACCCTGTCATAAGAATCACAGCCGTTACCATGGCCCCTAAAAGGCTAAAACGCTTGTAGCCCAAGGTATAGTGGCTGTCTTCTTCACGATTAGAGATTGTTTCTAAAAAGGCCGATATGCCAATGGCTATAGCATCTCCCAAGTCATGGACAGAATCAGCAAGAACAGCACTCGAACCAAAGATTCCTCCTGCGATAAACTCAACAATGGCATAGCTTAAATTTAAGAAAAAAGCTACCCAAACAGTATATTTTGCCTTCATCTTTCTCATTCCTTTGTTATAATAAATTTATGAACACCTTGTTCATTATCATTATCCACTAAAATTCAAAGAAAGGATAGAAGCAAAAGGTCAGCTTTATTCAGTTCTGAACAATTTGCCTCAAGTGTCCATATGACTAACATTGACCGCCGTATCAGCAAAACCAAAAAAGCCATCTATCAAGCTTTTCTACAACTTTTGAACGATAAGGGGTACGAAGCCACTACAGTTCAGGATATCATTGATCTCGCAGATGTAGGACGTTCCACCTTTTACTGTCACTATGAGAGTAAGGAACTACTTCTGGACGAGCTTTGCCGCCATCTCTTCCATCACCTCTTTGAAAGAAAGCAATCCGTTTCTACCGTGGACTATCTCGCCCACCTCTTTCTGCATTTTCAGAAAAACCAAGACCATATCACCAGTCTGCTATTTTCCAAAAATGACTACTTCCTCCGTCAACTCCATAAAGAGCTAGAACACCATGTCTATTCCGTGATGGCTGATGATTTAAAAGAATCTCACCCGAGTCTGCCTACTCCTTACCTCCAACACTTAATCGTATCCAACTTTATCGAGACATTGACCTGGTGGCTCAAAAAAGGGCAAGATTTCACAGAACAGGAAGTTGTCCAATTTTATCTAGACCTTCTCATTCCTAAAATTTGAATACAGAGTAAAGCTTCAGTTGTCTTATTTCTAGGTTACTGAGTTTTTTATCTTTTCAATAATCAAAAAGCCCAGACGAAATTGTCTGAGCATTCTTTTATCTAGTCGTTTAAGGAAGTTTAGTTCAGTATGCTTAAAGTCTCTGCCCCATCATTTCTTCAACAAACCTTGTTCTTGGAGAAACTCTTTAGCTACTTGTTCTGCTGACTTGCCTTCAACACCGACTTGGTAGTTGAGCTGGCTCATCTGGCTTTCTGTAATCTTACCAGCCAATTTATTAAGAACTTTTTCCAACTCAGGGTGTTTCTTGAGAAGAGCTTCTTTCATGAGTGGTGCCCCTTGATAAGGTGGGAAGAGTTGCTTGTCATCTTCCAAGATCTGTAAATCATAACGCGCCAATTCCGCATCAGTCGAATAGGCATCCGTGATTTGAATATCACCTGACTGAATTGCCTGATAGCGAAGGGCTGGTTCCATGGTCGCCACATTGAGATTGAGACCATACATTGATTGCAATCCTTTATTTCCATCTTCACGGTCATTAAACTCAAGGGTAAATCCAGCCTTCAACTGCCCTTCCACTTTTTTCAAGTCCGAAATGGTCTTCAAGCCATATTCTTGAGCAATTTTTTTCGGAACAGCTACAGCATAGGTATTTTGATAAGACATAGGTTTGAGATAGGCTAGATGATCCTGTTTGGCAATACCATCACGCGCCACATTATAAACCTGCTCTGGCTCATGACTTACTTTCGGTGATGGTTGAAGTAAACTTTCAGTCACCGTTCCTGTAAATTCAGGATAGATGTCAATATCGCCTTTTTTCAGAGCCTCATAGAGAAAGCTTGTTTTCCCAAAATTCGGTTTAACAGTCGCAGTCATGCTGGTATTTTCTTCAATCAGTAACTTATACATATTAGCCAAAATTTCTGGTTCCGGTCCCAATTTCCCAGCAATGATCAAGTTCTCTTTCTCTTTTTGAACTAAGAGGGCTGGACTATAAGATAGACCGAGCAATATTGCCACCAAGGCAAAACCAGAAAAAATCGTCCGCAATTTTGCTTTTTCCATCACTTTTAGTAGGAAGTTAAAGGCAATGGCTAGCACTGCAGAAGAAAGTGCCCCAATCAAAATTAGACTGGCATTATTACGGTCAATTCCCAAAAGGATAAAGGAACCCAGCCCCCCTGCACCAATCAAGGCAGCCAAGGTTGCCGTACCGATAATCAAGACCGCTGCCGTCCGAATCCCAGACATGATAACCGGCATGGCCAGTGGAATTTCAAACTTCTTGAGACGTTCCCATCTGGTCATCCCAAAGGCAATCCCAGCCTCCTGTAGACTCGGATCAATTCCCTTGAGTCCAGTGATGGTATTTTGCAAAATCGGAAAAATCGCATAAATCACTAGCGCTGTCAAAGCTGGCAAGGTTCCAATTCCCATCAAAGGAATAAAGAGTCCCAATAAGGCCAGAGACGGGATGGTCTGGAAAATCCCTGCAATCTGCAAGACCCAGTCGGCCAATTTCTCATGATAGCGAAGATAAACAGCCAAGGGAATCGAAATAAAAATAGCGAGTAACAAGGTCAACAGTGACAACTGTAAATGTTGAGATAGAGCTGTTACCCAATCACCAAAACGATCCTCAAAAGTTGCAATTAAATTAGTCATGAACACTACCTCCAAACAAGTCTGCTACAAAGTCTGTTGCAGGAGCTTTTAAAATAGTCTCAGGATTCGCTACCTGACGAATCTCTCCATCCTGCAAAACGGCAATACGGTCCGCCAACTTCAAGGCTTCATCCGTATCATGGGTCACAAAAATCGTTGTCATCCCAAACTCTTTATGCAATTCTTTTGTCAGAACCTGCAACTGTTTTCTCGAAATAGCATCCAAGGCTGAAAAAGGTTCATCCATGAGGAGAATCTTGGGCTGACCAATCATAGCACGGACAATACCAACCCGTTGCTGTTCTCCACCAGATAATTCACTAGGCAAACGATGCCCATACTCAGCCACTGGTAAACCAACCTTAGCTAAAAGCTCTTCTGTTTTCTTCGCAATTTCTTCCTTAGTCCAACCCTTCATCTCAGGAATCAAGGCAATATTTTCCGCAACCGTTAGATTGGGAAAGAGAGCAATAGCCTGTAAAACATAACCAGTAGAAAGACGAAGTTCCCGCTCATCATAATCTTTGATGCGCTTGCCATCCATATAAATATTTCCATCAGTTGGTTCTAAAAGACGGTTGACCATCTTAATCATGGTTGTCTTACCTGAGCCAGAAGGCCCAACTAAAACCATAAACTCCCCATTCTCAATCCGTAAATTAACATCTCTCAAGACATCTTTTTCTGTGTAGCGCAAGGCTACATTTTTGTATTCAATCATTCTTTGTCCTCGTTTTAAAACTTTCCTCGATTGATCAAGTCTTCTACCTTAGGCATGACTTCCTTATTGTCCCAATGCTCCTCAATTTTCCCGTTCTCTAAACGGAAGATATCGTCCTGGGCATAAGCAAGGCCATCAATCTGAGTCTGACCATAGCTAACCACATAGTTTCCTTGTCCTAAGAGTTGGAAAATAAAATCAAGAGTGGCCTTTACTTATAAAAAGCTAATTTGATCTATTTTAATCCTCATTTGCCTTCTCTTTCAGATTTGCCAAAATTCTTTCTTGAAAGGCTTCAAATTGCCGAATTTCTTCCTCTGAAAATCCTTTGTAAAAAATCGTATCCAATTTCTGACTGACACGATGCCCCACTTCTTTCTGGGACTTGCCTAACTCCGTTAAAACTAAATACTTCTTACGCTTGTCTTTTCCACACGGACTAACAATTACAAGCTTTTGTTCCTCTAGCTTTTTGATCATAGTAGTCAGCGTATTATTCGCAAGCCCAGTTGCCAGAGCAATATCTGTCGCAGTTGCGCAGCCAGTTTTACTATTCCATAAAACCGCTAAAATCTTACCCTGTTCACCCCTATAAAGAGCCTCAGGATCTTGGGTCAGTAGCTTTTGAAAAATCCGCCCATTCAACAAACGAATATGATGGGCTACCAAATGACTATCTTTCATGACACCTCCAATTTATTTCTATATCGATACGAATAAAAAACATTATAATACTTATCATTCTAATTGTCAACTATTTCGATTTGGAAATAATTTTTGATAATGATTTACACCACCATACTCCGGCTCAACTAACTTTTAAGGAGAGTTTCTAAACTCCTTCGTCCTCCAGTCTACAAAAGCCTTCCATCTGCACTATACTATATTTTATTAGGAAACACGTTTTTCCTATCAGACCATTTATTTTAAAGATAGAAGTAAATCATAATTACTTCCATCTGTTCTTTTATAGTATATTGAAGTTGGACTAGGGCACTGTATCTTCTAAAACATTGATAGAAAGCGATTTGAATTTCCCAATCAATTTGTTCGTATTTAATTTTACCTTACCCTATCTTTCTCGTAGCACCCTTCAAACAGCCTATCCCCTACCGTTTGACGATTCCTCACTTCGCTCCACTTCCATTACAGAAGTTTCTTCACTACTATGGTCTCGGCTAACTTCTCATGATTCCTTGTTACTACTATTTGAACGCTCACGAGATAGGTCTTACAAAAAAATACTTTGATCCACAATGGAATCAAAGCATTTTAAAAATCTCCCCATACATAAGGGCAGAAGCTGCGGTTCCTCTGTACTTGGCTTCTTCTCTTTTAATAAAGCGAGCCAAGTTGAGCAACTCAGGTGCCGGATGTTTGGGATTTAGGAGCAATTCATGATTGACCAGACCTGAGAGACGAACTGCCAGCAATTGCTCATTTGTAGTAGGCAGTTTTTTAGCAGTCTCTAGGAGAGCAGCAACTAAATCTTCACTCAAATCATGTCGAGCATGATTGTAAAGATCTTTTATAAGGCTTTCTAGGTTTGGTTCTACCATCCCTACCACCTCCTTAAGTTTAATAATTTTTAATCAAATCAACCGTTGAACGATCCAATTTCTTCACCAAGGCTTGCAAGAAAGCTTGAGCTTCTAAGAAGTCATCCATAGCGTAGAGGGTTTGGTGAGAATGGATATAACGAGCGCAAACACCGATTGTTGTAGATGGGACACCACCATTTTTCAAATGAGCTGCGCCAGCGTCTGTTCCGCCTTTACCACAGTAGTATTGGTACTTGATACCAGCTTCTTCAGCCGTTGTCAAAAGGAAATCCTTCATCCCTGGGAGAAGCAAGTGACCTGGATCGTAGAAACGAATCAAAGTTCCATCTCCAATCTTGCCTTGACCGCCATAAACATCACCTGCTGGTGAGCAGTCAACTGCTAGGAAAACTTCTGGGTCAAACTTGGTTGTAGATGTATGAGCACCACGAAGACCAACCTCTTCTTGGACGTTAGAACCCAGATAGAGTTCATTTCCGAGTTTTTGGCCTGACAGAGCTTCTGCCAACTCGCTCACCATGAGAACCCCGTAACGGTTATCCCAAGCTTTTGAGATGATATTTTTTTCATTGGCTGTCAAGATTGCAGAACTATCTGGTACAATGGTATCGCCAGGACGGATGCCAAAACTTTCTGCCTCAGCCTTGTCCGCAAAACCACCATCAAAAACGATATCGGCAATGGCTGGCATGGTTGGTCCACCCTTTCCACGAGTCAAATGTGGCGGAACAGAGCCTGAAATCACTGGAATTTCACGACCATCACGAGTTAAGAGTTTGAAACGTTGGCTGCTAACCACCATAGGATTCCAACCACCGATTTCTACCACACGGAAGGTACCATCTGGCTTGATTTCGCTGACCATAAAACCAACTTCATCCATATGAGAAGCGACCAAGACGCGCGGTGCATCCGCAGCTTCTGAATGTTTGATACCAAAAATACCACCCAAGCCATCTGTCACCACTTCATCCACGTGCGGTGTCAACTTTTCACGAAGATAAGCACGAACAGGTGCTTCATGACCTGAGACTGCAGCAAGTTCTGTTACTTCTTTGATTTTTGAAAATAATGTTGTCATTTCAGTTCCTTCTTTCTTTCATCTATTTTACCACTTTTTATAGGAGAAGGATAGCTGGAAGGTGGATTTCTAAATTAGTATCTTAGTCTTACTGTATCTTAGAAAAGCTTGTATTTTCTTGCATGTGAGGTGAAATCTAAGAACTATTCCAAGACCAACCAAACTATTAATTCCCAAACACAAAACAATTCAATGCTATATTTGTTCAGTTTTTCATGAAATTTGCAGAAAATAGTTGACTTTGCCTTCTTATTTCTTTAAAATAGTACAAAACTAGGAAAAGGAAAAAATCATGACCAAAACAATTCTTGTTACAGGTGGAGCTGGCTACATTGGCTCCCATACCGTTAAAGCTCTTTTAAATGCTGGCTATCAGGTACATGTTCTAGATAATCTCTCTAAAGGAAATCGAGCGGCTGTGGATAGTCGTGCTAGCTTTAAGCAACTAGATGTTTATGATTCTAGTGCCCTAAAAGCTTACTTAGAAGAAAATCAGATTGATGCTGTTCTTCATTGTGCAGGTGAGATAGTTGTGAGCGAAAGTATTGAAAATCCAAGTAAATACTTCACTGCCAATGTTGCTGGTATGAACCAAGTTCTCAAAGTCTTATCTGAAGTTGGCATTCAAAAAATCATGTTCTCTTCGACTGCTTCCCTCTATGGTAATAACTGTATTGACAAGCCAGCTACTGAAGATACCCTGCTCGACCCCGTCAACCCTTATGCAGAGACAAAACTGATGGGTGAACGAATGATTTACTGGATGGCCAATCGCTACGATTGGAAATATGTCATTTTCCGTTACTTTAATGTTGCTGGGGCTGAAATGGATGCTTCAAATGGTCTGCGTGTAAAAAATCCAACTCATATTATTCCAAATATCAACAAGACCGCATTAGGACAAAATGATAGCCTGAAAATATTTGGAGATGATTACGATACACGTGATGGTTCATGTATTCGAGATTACATTCATGTCTTGGACCTTGCACAGGCTCATGTTAAAGGAATGAACTACCTATTTCAAGAAGACAGTTCTTCTCAAATCTTTAACTTAGGAACTGAAAAAGGCTATACCGTCAAAGAAATCTTTAAAACTGCTGAAGAATTACTGAATCAAAAAATACCACACGAAATTGTTGCTCGCCGTGCTGGTGACCCAGCTAGCGTCCTAGCAGACGCATCAAAAGCTAAAAAATATCTTGATTGGAAGGCTAGCTACTCCCTCGAAGATATTATTTTATCAGATTATCGTTGGCGTGTTAAAGAAGGCAAAAACATTTTGGAATAAATAGCAGAAACATCAATCATAAATAAAAACACAGATAGATGGCACTTGATAAATACCAAGTATCATCTATCTGTGTTTTATACATTAGAATCCAATTTATACTCTTCGAAAATCTCTTAAAACCACGTCAACGCCGCCTTGCCGTAGGTATGGTTACTGACTTCGTCAGTTTCATCTACAACCTCAAAACACTGTTTTGAGCAGCCTGCGGCTAGTTTCCTAGTTTGCTCTTTGATTTTCATTGAGTATTATTTTGCATTTCTCTTTAAAGAAAAATGGTCTGGGACGGGGTCCTTACCTGTTTTCGACCAGGGATGGCAACGTAAAATCCGAGCCAAGCCCATCAAAACACCCTTGAAGCCATGTTTTTCAATAGCCTGAATCATGTAGTTGGAACAAGTCGGCTCAAAGCGACAAGAGGGTGGAAAGGCTGGTGAGATAAACCGTTGGTAAAAGCGCACAGGCGCTATTAAAATTCGTTTCATTATTTCTTAGTTACAGCCATGGTGTGTAGTTGGCTGATTTCTTTTTTATTAAGACGACGGGATTCTCCTGGACGGAGTCCTGTCAAGTCTAGATGTCCAAAACGGGTCCGTGACAACTTGTCCACTTGGAGACCGACAGCTTCAAACATCTTTTTAACCTGGTGGTTACGCCCTTCATGGATGGTCAACTGCACCACAGAGCGGTTTTTAACTGGGTCCACTTTGAGAATCTCATAGACAGCCGGCTTGGTTTTCTTGCCATCAATCTCAAGTCCACGGGTCAAGGGGCGAAGATTGTCCTTATTGGCCACACCTTTAACACGCGCGACATAAACCTTGTCAATCTCATTACGTGGGTGAATCATCTCATCTGTAAAATCCCCATCATTGGTCAAAATCAAAACACCGGATGTATCCCAGTCCAAACGTCCCACAGGGTAGATGCGCTCTTTGACATTGGGCAAGAGGTCGACAACCGTCTTGCGGCCCTTGTCATCTGTCACACTGGAAATGACACCGCGTGGTTTGTTAAGCAGATAGTAGACCTTTTCTTCGTTGTAGATAGGTTGACCTTCAACTTCGACCTTGTCGCCTGACTTGATGGTGGTTGCTAGTTCACGCACCACTTGGCCATTGACCGTCACCAAGCCTTGCTTGATCAGCTCTTCTGCTTTTCTCCTACTGGCCACACCTGCGTGGGCAATATACTTATTGATTCTCATCTTCTTCTATCCTTTCACCAAATAATTGGCTTTCTTGGGCTTGAATCTCAAGCTCATCAATCACTGGTAATTCTTCTAAATGGTTTATCCCCATGTAATCTAGGAAATAATCTGTAGTCACATAGAGGTTGGGACGACCCAACACTTCTTTTTTCCCGTCTTCTTTAATCAAGTCAAAAGCCTGCAACTTTGCCAAGGCTCCACTCGAGTTGACCCCACGGATGGCATCAATCTCTATCCGTGTGATGGGCTGTTTGTAAGCAATGATGGACAAGGTCTCAAGGGCAGCCCGAGATAAACTCTGGTTGATAGGTGCCTTAGAGTATTCCTTCAAAATCTCTGCAAATTGAGGTTTGGTCACCAATCTATAAGCGCCCCCTGTCTCAATCAGAGCCAAACTGGAATCTGGGTCCTTTTCATACTTCTGAGCTAATTTTTCTAAACTCTGTTGGATGCCTGTCGGTGGCAGAGAGAGGAGTTCAGCTAACTGGCGGACTCTAATCCCATCTTCACCCGCTACAAACAAGAGCGCTTCTATTTTTGCTAAAGTACTCATCTTTCCTCTCTATCAAGTCTAGCTTTGGGCCACTTGACTTTCTTCCTTCTTTTCCATGAGATAAATATCTCCGAAACTCTCCTCTTGCACAAGAATCAGCTCCTGGGTTTTGATTAACTCTAGGGTTGCCAAAAAGAGGGTGATGACCTCTTGGACATTCTGGGCTTCCTTAAACAAATCCTGCAAGCGCAATTGATCTCGTCCAGTCATGGACTCTTTCACGATGACCATCATATCCTCAATCTTATACTCATCCCGCAAGATAGTCGTGTGATTCTGTGCAAACTCCTCTTTTTTCTTGGCTAGGATATTTGAAAAAGCCAAAAAGAGGTCAATGGTCGTCTTGTCATGCACAAGCTCCGCATCTTCGTAAATCAATTCTGTCGGTGCTTTGGAATAGTACTGGGCCCGATCTTGGTGCTTGGCTTCCAAATGCTCCCCCAAGAGCTTGAACTTGCGGTATTCTTCGATTTGAGAGAGAAGATCCTGCTCTAGGTTATCCTCCAAGTCGGTCACTTCTGCTACCTTTGGAAGGAGTTTGCGGCTCTTGATCAGCATGAGCTGACTAGCCATAACCATGTACTCCCCCGTCACTTCCAGACGCATGGCCTGCAGGGTTGAGACATAGGCTAGGTACTGTTCGATGACTTCCGTAATAGGCACATCGTAGATATCCATCTGGTACTTAGAAACAAGGTGCAAGAGCAAGTCCAGGGGTCCTTCAAAATCTTTTAGTTTAATATCCATTATCTATATTTTTCTAAGGTCAGGACTGTTTTTAATCCTAATTTTTTTGCAATTTCGTACAAATCGACCTTGTTTTCAATTTGTCGTAGAATGAACTGTTCCCGCAAGGCTTGAGCTGATAAGGATGGAAAACCTTTCGCCTTGACAAAGGACTCTAGCTGACGAAAGGCCCACTGACGGGAATAGGCTTTCCCTCCCCTTTCAAAGAGGTAGGTCTGGCCCATCAATGGTTCCAATTCTGAAAGCAAGGTTGTAGGAATGGTGACAATCCTCTGTTGGGAAGCCTTCTGGATTCGCAACACCTGAAAGTCCAGATTGATGTCCGCAACCTTGAGAGCTAAAATCTCACTCGGCAAGAGCCCCATTTCCAAGATAAGTAGAGCCAGTAAACGCCCCTCTGGATAATTACTTTCCTGCCAAAAAGAGTCTAGGTTTAACAATTCTGGCTTTGCTGTCTTCTTTTCAGCTTGTTTAGCTAATTCCAAACGATAAAAGCTATCCACTTCTCCTTTTTGATAGAGAAAGTAGAGAAATTGGTTACAGGCCGAAATCTTTCGCTTCTGGGCGCTGATTTTTAGATTGGCTAGCTGGGCTTGGTAAATCTTGAGACTGGTCTCAGAAATCCGCTCGCCCACAATGTCTAAAAATTGCTCCAAATCATACTTATAGGACTGCTTGGAATTGGCAGACAAGCCCTGCTTTTCTTCTAAAAAGGCTGAAATCCTATCTCTCATTTGCATCGAATCTCATATTCCTTACTAAAGTCATGCAAGAGGGCATTCACTGCCTTGAGGATAGACTTGCGCGTGATAATCCCTTGGAAAATACCAGACGCATCCACAACCGGCAAGAAGGACTCATCTACCAACTTGTGCAAGACCTCCGTAATGGTAAAATCAGGCGAAACAACCGCTACGTCCGTTTGGGTCATATGAACAATATCCGTATCCGCCATGATTTCTTGACTCAAATCATGCTCCATCTGATAAGCCATAATATCTCTGAGCCCAATCGTCCCAACAAACTGTTTTTCATCTGTCACAACGGGAACACGAGTATAGGTCATCTGACTAAGCAAGAGGGTCGCATGATCCGCATTGTGGGTATCAATCAACACGGCTAGATTTTCAGCAGGAGTCAAAAAAGTTTCCTCCTGCCCCAACAAGAAAGTTTCAAACTCCTTGGCAATCATCGGCTAAACTCCTTGGACAAGCCCGGATATACCTCATGGTCTCGTGTCAAAAAGTCCACTTTAAAATAACTGTCATCAATCTCCACACGAGCATAGAGACATTCTCTGATGGTCCCACGTGGTTGACTGATGGAACCTGGATTTAGAAAAAGAGTCTTTCCTTCCATCCAAGCGCTTGGCACATGCAAGTGACCATAAAGACAGATATCGGCCTCTTCTTCCTGAGCCCAGTAGTCCAACTTTTGAAAGTTGAAATTGATGTCAAACAAGTGACCATGGGTTTGGATAATCTTGGTCGAACCAAGCTCAGTCACCAAACGTTCTGGGTAGCCGGCGTAAAAGTCCATGTTCCCTTTAACAACGCGGATGCCTTCCCAAAGGGGAGAATCAGGACGCAGTTCAGAATCGCCGTTATGAAAAACGGCATCAACTTTGCCTACATAGCGATCACGGATTTCTTCCACAATCAAGCTATCGCCATGAGAATCGCTCATTACAATGATGGTTTGCTTTGCCATGATGGAAATACCTCCAAAAGTTTCTTAACGGCTAAGGCACGGTGAGATTGGCTATTTTTTTCTTCAAGAGTTAATTCAGCTGAGGACTTGCCTGTCTCTCCTACAAGGAAGAGAGGGTCATAGCCAAAGCCATTTTCACCCTTAGGTTCAAAGTTAATGTAGCCAGGCCAGTCTGCTTCAACAACCAAGCTTTCCTTGTTGGGACTGGCTACGACTAGGGTTGTATGGAATTGAGCCGAGCGGTCCTTGAGTTCAAAGACCATGGCCAATTCGTGCAAGAGCTTGGCATTGTTTTCACGGTCAGTAGCTCCCACTCCTGCGAAACGAGCTGACCAGACACCTGGCAAGCCACCAAGGACATCAACTTTAAGTCCAGAGTCATCCGCCAGAACCATCTTGCCCGTTAATTGAGAAATAGTTTCTGCCTTGAGGCGGGCATTTTCTTCGAAGGTCATGCCTGTTTCTGCTACTTCAGGTAGGTCTGGATAATCATTAAGATTTTCTACATCGTAGCCTAGCTTGTCAAAGATAGCTCGGAATTCCTTGGTCTTGCCTTCGTTTCGAGTCGCAATGAGCAAGGTTTCTCTGACCTTGTTTGTCTCAAAAAAGTCTTGAACATTGGCCCCTTCTTTAGGCAATTCTACATGCAGGAGTTGCCCATTTTCAACTAAGAGAAAAGCACCCTGACGTTGGATGACTTCCACATTTCGTCCCATTTCTTGGTTGAGAATATCTACCACAAAAGACAATAAACGGTAGAGAGAACCATAGCGTAAAACAGTAACAGAAACAGGAAAACCTCGATCCTCATCTCGAAATCTTTGGGCAAACTCCAATAGAGGAAAATCCAAGTCATCATCCGTCAACGTCCGGACGCCACCAAAAATACCATAGGACCCGACATACCAGTCCTGTTCATCCTTGTATTCATAAATTTTATTTGTCATAA
This sequence comes from Streptococcus sp. k-628, assembly GCF_013277475.1. Classification (NCBI taxonomy): domain Bacteria; kingdom Bacillati; phylum Bacillota; class Bacilli; order Lactobacillales; family Streptococcaceae; genus Streptococcus; species Streptococcus sp. k-628. Next base: position 1,418 of record NZ_VMMZ01000019.1, on the reverse strand, counting down.
TTCTACATGCTCCACATAAATCTCTTTTTCCAGCCATTCTTCACCAATTTGTGCAAAACTTTGGCTGCTGGCTGTTGTGTAAAAACGGTGATGGAGTGGTCCGGCATCGCGACCACGATTGATTTCAAAATAATTAAGTAAGACTGAAATGTCCCGTACACACTCTGCCCCACTATCGATAAGTTGAACCTTGGGCCCCATGACATTTTGAATAATAGGTCTGAGCAGTGGATAATGGGTACAGCCCAAAATCAGGCTATCTACCTTTCCAACCAAGGGACGCAGGGTTTCATATACCACTTTCTTGGTAACACTGGTTGACAGGGCACCCGACTCCACCAAGGGAGCAAACTTGGGACAGGCTAAACTCTCCACCTGTAAGTCCGGATCCAAATCATGGATTTTCTGACGGTAGATGTCAGATTGGACCGTCATGGGCGTTCCAATCACTCCGATTTTCCCACCTTGGCTGGACTTGATAGCTGCCGAAGCTCCTGGCAAAATCACACCTAGGACAGGAATATCTAGTTGAGCCTTGATTTCTTCCCAGACGACGGCAGTCGCAGTATTACAAGCAATGACAATCATCTTGACATCCTTGGTCAAAAGAAAGTTGACCAACTGCCAAGTATATTCACGAATTTGCTCAGCAGGACGGGGACCATAGGGCGCCCGTGCCGAATCTCCAATATAGACGATTTCTTCATGGGGAAGCTGGCGCATGAGCTCGCGCACAACGGTCAAGCCCCCGACACCCGAATCCAAAAAACCAATTGGTCGATTATCCATACAGTCTTCTTTCTAGTCTTTTTTCTGATTGATAGTTCATTATGATTATTGATCCTTATGAACTGAAGGACAGCCTAAGCAACAACTATCTCTCTTAATCATAATCAAATATCAATAGAATGCAAGGAAAAAGTCTCACCCCTAAACCATAGCCAACATAGTGAGAAGTCTGGAACTTTCATCCCAGACTTTTCCTTATTTATTTTTTCTTTTTATTGTTAGCAAGGGCTGCCTTTTGTTGGCGGATGATTTGGTGGTAAACTTGTTGTACCTTGGCTTCGCTTGGTTTTTGACCATTTGCACTCAAAAGAGTACGAACTGCTTCAGCATTCAAACGTGGGTTGTCAGCGAATTCTTTTTCGATTTGCTTACGAACCAAGTACATTCCTCCCAGAGCTCCTCCTAGAAAAGCTAGCACAATCAATACAATTGCTAATAGTAAATCCATCATATTTCTCCTGTTTCTTTTTGAGTCTCTTTCATTATACCATAAACTAGCCACCCTGACTAGTTTGTTTTACGCTTTCAGGGAGGGAATAGACAGCAAAAAGAACCCTGCTTTTCTGCAAAAGAGGGCTCCTTACTGAGTTTATACTCAATGAAAATCAAAGAGCAAACTAGGAAGCTAG
>NZ_VMMZ01000018.1:0-26013 GCF_013277475.1 Streptococcus sp. k-628 | reverse complement strand
AATCGCAAGCGCTCGGTCAAGAAATCAAGCTTGACCAAGGAACTAAAGGAAAAGATTCTCCACTATCATAACCAAAAATTTTCGCCTGAAATGATGGTGATGGCTAAAGGGGTTAACGTGGGAATTTCAACCATTTACTATTGGATTCATCATGGAAAATTGGGGTTAAGCAAGCAGGATTTGCCTTACCCTAGAAAAGGAAAAGCGCTTAAGAAACAGGCTAGCACCAACTTTAAACCTGCTGGTCAATCCATCGCACAGCGGCCTGAAGCTATCAATCTTCGCTTGGAGAATGGGCATTATGAGATTGATACGGTTCTACTTACGAGATCGAAAAACTACTGCTTGCTTGTCTTGACGGATCGAAAGAGTAGACATCAGATCATCCGATTGATTCCAAATAAAAGTGCTGAGGTGGTCAATCAGGCTCTAAAACTCATCTTAAAACAACACAAGATTCCTTCCATCACGGCAGATAATGGAACGGAATTCAATCGCTTGTTTGATATATTTTCTGAGGAGCACATCTATTATGCGCACCCCTATGCCTCTTGGGAAAGGGGAACTAATGAGAATCACAACAGGCTCATTCGTAGATAGTTACCTAAGGGAACCAAGAAAATGACTCCCAAAGAAGTCGCATTCATCGAAAAGTGGATTAACAACTATCCTAAAAAATGCTTGGACTACAAGTCACCCAGAGAAGACTTCTGGATGGCTAACTTGAACTTGAAATTTAGCAAAATGGAAATAATTTTTATTAAACGCTTCCAATAGCGGTTAAAAGTTGACAAATTTAAATTTTAGGACTACACTAAGTAAGTAAATTTTATTTTAAAGGAGAATTTGTTATGAATTTAACATTTTTAGGCTTATGTATTGCCTGTATGGGCGTATCTGTCGGTGAAGGTTTATTGATGAATGGACTGTTTAAATCAGTAGCACGCCAACCAGATATGCTTTCTGAGTTTCGTAGTTTGATGTTTTTAGGTGTTGCCTTTATTGAAGGAACTTTCTTTGTAACTCTTGTCTTCTCATTTATTATCAAATAAATACATGGAACGAGAAGAAAAGGGAGGATTTTAGATGGAAGAAAGTATTAATCCAATCATCTCTATTGGTCCTGTTATCTTCAATCTGACTATGTTAGCCATGACTTTGTTGATTGTGGGAGTTATTTTTGTCTTTATTTATTGGGCAAGCCGCAATATGACCTTGAAACCCAAAGGAAAGCAAAATGTACTTGAGTATGTCTATGACTTTGTTATTGGATTTACAGAACCTAACATTGGTTCGCGCTACATGAAAGATTACTCACTCTTTTTCCTTTGTTTATTCCTTTTCATGGTGATTGCCAATAACCTTGGCTTAATGACAAAGCTTCAAACGATCGATGGGACTAACTGGTGGAGTTCGCCAACCGCTAATTTACAGTATGACTTAACCTTATCTTTTCTTGTCATTTTGTTGACACATATAGAAAGCGTTCGTCGTCGTGGATTTAAAAAAAGTATAAAATCTTTTATGAGTCCTGTTTTTGTCATACCGATGAATATCTTGGAAGAATTTACAAACTTCTTATCTTTGGCTTTGCGGATTTTTGGGAATATCTTTGCAGGAGAGGTCATGACGAGTTTGTTACTTCTTCTTTCCCACCAAGCTATTTATTGGTATCCAGTAGCCTTTGGAGCTAATTTGGCTTGGACTGCATTTTCTGTCTTTATTTCCTGCATCCAAGCTTATGTTTTTACTCTTTTGACATCTGTGTATTTAGGGAATAAGATTAATATTGAAGAGGAATAGAAAGGAGTAACTGATGCACGTAACAGTAGGTGAATTAATTGGTAATTTTATTTTAATCACTGGCTCTTTTATTCTTTTGCTAGTCTTGATTAAAAAATTTGCATGGTCTAATATTACAGGCATTTTCGAAGAAAGAGCTGAAAAAATTGCTTCAGATATTGACAGAGCTGAAGAAGCCCGTCAAAAAGCAGAAGTATTGGCTCAAAAACGCGAAGATGAATTGGCTGGTAGCCGTAAAGAAGCTAAGACAATCATTGAAAATGCAAAGGAAACAGCTGAGCAAAGTAAGGCTAATATCTTAGCAGATGCTAAACTAGAAGCAGGACACTTAAAAGAAAAAGCCAATCAAGAAATTGCTCAAAATAAAGTAGAAGCTTTACAGAGTGTTAAGGGTGAGGTCGCAGATTTGACCATCAGCTTAGCTGGTAAAATCATCTCACAAAACCTTGACAGTCATGCCCATAAAGCACTCATTGATCAGTATATCGATCAGCTAGGAGAAGCTTAATGGACAAGAAAACAGTAAAGGTAATTGAAAAATACAGCATGCCTTTTGTCCAATTGGTACTTGAAAAAGGAGAAGAAGACCGTATCTTTTCAGACTTGACTCAAATCAAGCAAGTTGTTGAAAAAACAGGTCTGCCTTCTTTTTTAAAACAAGTGGCAGTAGACGAGTCGGATAAGGAAAAAACAATTGCTTTTTTCCAAGATTCTGTGTCGCCTTTATTACAAAACTTTATCCAGGTTCTGGCCTACAATCACAGAGCAAATCTTTTTTATGATGTGCTTGTAGATTGCTTGAACCGACTTGAAAAAGAAACAAATCGATTTGAAGTGACGATTACGTCTGCTCATCCTCTAACTGATGAACAGAAGACTCGTTTGCTCCCTTTGATTGAGAAAAAAATGTCTCTGAAAGTAAGGAGTGTAAAAGAACAAATCGATGAAAGTCTCATTGGTGGTTTTGTCATTTTTGCCAATCACAAGACAATTGATGTGAGTATTAAACAACAACTTAAAGTTGTTAAAGAAAATTTGAAATAGAAAGTGGTGTTCTTTTGGCAATTAACGCACAAGAAATCAGCGCTTTAATTAAGCAACAAATTGAAAATTTCAAACCCAATTTTGATGTGACTGAAACAGGTGTTGTAACCTATATCGGGGACGGTATCGCGCGTGCTCATGGCCTTGAAAATGTCATGAGTGGAGAGTTGTTGAATTTTGAAAACGGCTCTTATGGTATGGCTCAAAACTTGGAGTCAACAGACGTTGGTATTATCATCCTAGGTGACTTTACAGATATCCGTGAAGGCGATACAATCCGCCGTACAGGGAAAATCATGGAAGTCCCTGTAGGTGAAAGTCTGATTGGTCGTGTTGTGGATCCGCTTGGTCGTCCAGTTGACGGTCTTGGAGAAATCCACACTGATAAAACTCGTCCAGTAGAAGCACCAGCTCCTGGTGTTATGCAACGTAAGTCTGTTTCAGAACCATTGCAAACTGGTTTGAAAGCTATTGACGCCCTTGTACCGATTGGTCGTGGTCAACGTGAGTTGATTATCGGTGACCGTCAGACAGGGAAAACAACCATTGCGATTGATACAATCTTGAACCAAAAAGGTCAAGATATGATCTGTATCTACGTAGCGATTGGACAAAAAGAATCAACAGTTCGTACGCAAGTAGAGACACTACGTCAGTACGGTGCCTTGGATTACACAATCGTTGTGACAGCCTCTGCTTCACAACCATCTCCATTGCTTTTCCTAGCTCCTTATGCTGGGGTTGCCATGGCAGAAGAATTTATGTACCAAGGGAAGCATGTTTTGATTGTATACGATGATCTATCAAAACAAGCGGTAGCTTATCGTGAACTCTCACTCTTGCTTCGTCGTCCTCCAGGTCGTGAAGCCTTCCCAGGTGATGTTTTCTATCTTCACAGTCGTTTGCTTGAGCGCTCAGCTAAAGTTTCTGATGAACTTGGTGGTGGATCAATTACAGCCCTACCATTTATCGAGACACAAGCAGGAGATATCTCTGCCTATATCGCAACCAACGTGATTTCTATCACTGACGGACAAATCTTCCTTGGTGATGGTCTTTTCAATGCGGGTATTCGTCCAGCCATTGATGCGGGTTCATCTGTATCTCGTGTAGGTGGTTCTGCACAAATCAAAGCCATGAAAAAGGTTGCTGGTACACTTCGTATCGACCTTGCTTCATATCGTGAGTTGGAAGCCTTCACTAAGTTTGGTTCTGACTTGGACGCAGCAACACAGGCTAAGTTGAACCGTGGACGTCGTACAGTTGAAGTTTTGAAACAACCTGTTCACAAACCATTGCCTGTTGAGAAACAAGTAACTATTCTCTATGCTTTGACACATGGCTTCTTGGATACTGTTCCAGTAGATGAAATTGTTCGTTTTGAGGAAGAGTTCCATGCCTTCTTTGACGCTCAACATCCAGAGATTTTGGAAACCATTCGTGATACAAAAGACTTGCCAGAAGAAGCAGTCTTGGATGCTGCGATTACAGAGTTTCTCAATCAAACCAGCTTCCAATAAGAATAGAGGTGTCAGATGGCAGTATCTCTAAATGATATTAAAACAAAAATCGCCTCAACAAAAAATACGAGTCAAATCACAAATGCCATGCAAATGGTATCGGCTGCTAAGCTAGGTCGCTCTGAAGAAGCAGCTCGTAACTTCCAAGTATATGCCCAAAAAGTTCGTAAACTTTTAACGGATATTTTACATGGAAATGGAGCTGGTGGTTCAACCAATCCCATGTTGATTAGTCGTCCAGTTAAGAAGACAGGCTATATCGTTATTACTTCAGATCGCGGTTTGGTTGGAGGGTACAATTCTTCTATTTTGAAAGCCGTTATGGAGTTGAAAGAAGAATACCATCCAGACGGTACAGGCTTTGAAATGATCTGTATCGGTGGAATGGGAGCTGATTTCTTTAAGGCTCGTGGTATTCAACCACTTTATGAACTACGTGGCTTGGCGGATCAGCCTAGCTTTGATCAAGTTCGTAAGATTATTTCAAAAACTGTTGAAATGTATCAAAATGAACTTTTTGATGAACTCTATGTCTGCTATAACCACCATGTCAATACACTAACCAGTCAAATGCGTGTGGAACAAATGCTTCCGATTGTTGACTTGGATCCAAATGAAGCGGATGAAGAGTACAGCTTGATTTTTGAATTGGAAACCAGCCGAGAAGAAATTTTGGAGCAGCTATTGCCTCAGTTTGCAGAAAGTATGATTTACGGTGCTATTATCGATGCCAAGACAGCTGAAAATGCTGCTGGTATGACAGCCATGCAAACAGCGACAGATAATGCTAAGAAAGTCATCAATGATTTGACAATTCAGTATAACCGTGCCAGACAGGCGGCGATTACACAAGAAATTACAGAAATCGTAGCAGGAGCTAGTGCCTTAGAATAGGCTTTAGTCCAGCTCGTATGAAATGAACTTAGGACCTAGTTGAGCTAGGAACCGACAGTATCTTATATAGAATAGGAGAAGGAGATGAGTTCAGGTAAAATTGCTCAGGTTATCGGTCCCGTTGTAGACGTTTTGTTTGCAGCAGGGGAAAAACTTCCTGAGATTAACAATGCACTTGTCGTCTACAAAAATGACGAAAGAAAAACAAAAATCGTCCTTGAAGTAGCCTTGGAGTTGGGAGATGGTATGGTCCGTACTATCGCCATGGAATCAACAGATGGGTTGACTCGTGGAATGGAAGTATTGGACACAGGTCGTCCAATCTCTGTACCAGTAGGTAAAGAAACTTTGGGACGTGTCTTCAATGTTTTGGGAGATACCATTGACTTGGAAGCTCCTTTCACAGAAGACGCAGAGCGTCAGCCAATTCATAAGAAAGCTCCAACTTTTGATGAATTGTCTACCTCTTCTGAAATCCTTGAAACAGGGATTAAGGTTATCGACCTTCTTGCCCCTTACTTAAAAGGTGGTAAGGTTGGACTTTTCGGTGGTGCCGGAGTTGGAAAAACCGTCTTGATCCAAGAATTGATTCACAACATTGCCCAAGAACACGGTGGTATTTCAGTATTTACCGGTGTTGGGGAACGTACTCGTGAGGGGAATGACCTTTACTGGGAAATGAAAGAATCAGGCGTTATCGAGAAAACAGCCATGGTATTTGGTCAGATGAATGAGCCACCAGGAGCACGTATGCGTGTTGCCCTTACTGGTTTGACCATCGCTGAATACTTCCGTGATGTAGAAGGACAAGACGTGCTTCTCTTTATCGATAATATCTTCCGTTTCACTCAGGCTGGTTCAGAAGTGTCTGCCCTTTTGGGTCGTATGCCATCAGCCGTTGGTTACCAACCAACACTTGCTACGGAAATGGGGCAATTGCAAGAGCGTATTACATCAACCAAGAAGGGATCTGTAACTTCTATCCAAGCTATCTATGTGCCAGCGGATGACTATACTGACCCTGCGCCAGCAACAGCCTTTGCTCACTTAGATTCAACAACCAACTTGGAACGTAAGTTGGTACAATTGGGTATCTACCCAGCTGTTGACCCACTTGCTTCAAGCTCACGTGCCTTGGCACCTGAAATTGTTGGAGAAGAGCACTATGCAGTTGCTGCTGAAGTAAAACGCGTTCTTCAACGTTACCATGAATTGCAAGATATCATTGCTATCCTTGGTATGGATGAGCTTTCTGATGAAGAAAAGACCTTGGTTGCTCGCGCCCGTCGTATCCAGTTCTTCTTGTCACAAAACTTCAACGTTGCGGAACAATTTACTGGTCAGCCAGGTTCTTATGTTCCAGTTGCTGAAACTGTACGTGGCTTTAAGGAAATCCTTGATGGTAAATACGACCACTTGCCAGAAGATGCCTTCCGTGGTGTAGGTTCTATCGAAGATGTGATTGCAAAAGCTGAAAAAATGGGATTTTAAGAGGTGATCTATGGCTCAGTTAACTGTCCAGATCGTGACACCAGATGGCCTCGTCTATGATCATCATGCCAGCTATGTATCGGTTCGAACTCTGGATGGTGAGATGGGGATCTTGCCACGACATGAAAATATGATTGCGGTTTTAGCAGTTGATGAAGTAAAGGTAAAACGTATTGATGATGAAGATCACGTGAACTGGATTGCAGTAAACGGCGGCGTTATTGAAATTGCCAATGATATGATCACAATCGTCGCTGACTCTGCAGAGCGTGCTCGTGATATCGATGTCAGTCGTGCAGAACGTGCCAAACTTCGTGCAGAACGTGCAATTGAAGAAGCACAAGACAAACACTTGATTGACCAAGAACGTCGTGCGAAGATTGCACTGCAACGTGCCATTAACCGTATTAATGTCGGAAATAGACTATAATACTCTTCGAAATCAAATTCAAACCACGTCAACGTCGCCTTGCCGTATTCAAGTACAGCCTGCGGCTAGTTTCCTAGTTTGCTCTTTGATTTTCATTGACTATAAGAAAAAATGAACTTGAAAATTCCAAGTTCATTTTTTATATGTTTTATTAAGGAGCAAAACGGATGCAGACCGCTTCGGGAACACGGAAGTCGTTGGAGAGTTCTGCTAGACGACCATTGTCACAATTACGTTTAAAGACAGTGGCATTGTCAGAGTCTTGGTGGACAGCAATGAGAAATTTTTGGTCTGGTGTCAAATCAAAATCACGTGGGGTCTGACCATGTGTTGGAACGATTTCTAATAACTCTAAGCTACCGTCCGCAAGGATGGTATATACTGCGATAGAATCATGGCCACGGTTAGAAGCGTAGAGGTATTTACCGTCTTTAGAGAGACGAATAGCAGCGGTTCCATTAAAGCCTTCGTAAGCTTCTGGTAAAGTTGAAATCACCTGCATACGTTCAAATTCGCCAACGCCATCGTAGATTAAAACCTCGATAGTACTATTGAGTTCACAAATCAGATAAGCGATTTTATAGTGGTTATGGAAAACGATATGGCGTGAGCCTGCTCCTGGCTGGCTGTGATAGGTGTAGAGCTTAGATAATTTTCCTTCTTGGTCAAGGTCATAAGTGATGACTTGGTCAGTTCCCAAGTCGCAGGTCACTAGATAGTGGTCAGGTGTTAAATCTGTATAGTGAACATGAGGAGATGCTTGATTTTCATGTGGACCTTGGCCACTGTGTTGATCCATATCACTAAGTAGAAGACTCCCATCCTCCTGACGTTTATAAACAAGGACCTGTCCCTTGTGATAGTTGGCTGCATAGACCAAATTACGCTTTTCATCGACAGCAACATAACAGTGGGGAGCTCCTTTTTCAACGACGTGATTTAATAAAGTTCCGTCAGTTTGATAGGCTGCAATCCCCCCCTTGTCATCTTGACTACCAACAGTGTATAGGTGTTGGTGCTGGTCAAAGGCAAGGTAGGTTGGACTTGGCTCAGCTACAAAAAGTTCTAGGTTTGAAAGCAGACCAGTTTCTGTATCAAAGTCAGCCTTGTAAATCCCTTGGGAAGTCCGACGTGTATAAGTTCCAAAATAAACAGTTTCTTTCATAACGTTACCTCTATATAAAGATAAGACTATTATATCACAAAAACAAGCCAATTAAAGACATCCAATTAGATGTAAGCACTTTAAAAAATAATTGATTGGTTTTTTGAAAAATATAATAATATTGAGATTGTTTTCCTTACTTTTCTTCTTAAAAGTGCTATAATGAATTCATAAAATGTTTAAAGGAGTCCTTACTATGAAAAAACGAGTTTTTCTAGCAACTGGTGTAGCTATACTCTCGGCGGCTATGCTAGCAGCGTGTTCAACAGGTGGTAAAGATGCTACTAAACCTGTTACCTATACCTATGTCTTCTCTACAGATCCTACGACTCTGGATTATACAGTTTCTGGAACTGCTAGCACTAAACAAATTACAGGTAATGTTATTGATGGTCTACTTGAAAATGACCAATATGGGAATCTGATTCCATCAGTTGCAGAAGATTGGACTGTTTCAAAAGATGGTTTGACCTATACCTATAAAATCCGTCAGGGTGTCAAATGGTATACTAATGAAGGCGAAGAATATGGTGAAGTCAAAGCTCAGGACTTTGTAACTGGTCTGAAGCACGCAGCTGATAAGAAATCACAGGCTCTTTATCTGGTTCAAGACTCAGTTCAAGGTTTGGACGATTATGTCAATGGGAAAACAACAGATTTCTCTACTGTTGGTGTAAAAGCGACAGATGATTATACGGTTGTTTACACTTTGAACCATCCAGAATCTTTCTGGAATTCCAAGACAACAATGGGCGTTCTTGCCCCAATTAGCGAGGACTTTTTGGCTTCTAAAGGAGATGACTTTGGGAAGGCGACTGATGTAACAAGCATTCTTTATAATGGTGCCTATCTCCTCAAGGGCTTGACATCTAAATCTTCTATTGAGATGACCAAAAATCAAAACTATTGGGACAAGCAAAATGTCTTTATTGATGATATTAAATTATCTTTCTTTGATGGTCAGGATGCCGATTCTCTTGGACGTGGCTTTGATGAAGGACATTATCCAGCGGCACCTCTCTTTAAAAATTCTGCCAATTATGAACGTCTAAAAGAAAAATACAAGGATAATATTGTGTATGGGCCACAAAGAGGCGGAACTTTCTATATCTCAACTAATATCGATCGTGTAGCTTATAACCATACTGCTAAAACAAGTGATGCGGAAAAATCATCCACTAAAAAGGCTTTGTTGAATAAAGATTTCCGTCAATCCTTGGCTTTCGCTGCAGATCGTACGGCTGCAGTATCTCAAGTATTTGGGGACGAAGTGGCACCTCGTAAATTACGTACAAGTTTTACCCCTCCAACATTTGTCCAAGTTGGAGAGCAGTCATTTGGGCAAGTAGCTAAGGCAGAACTGGATAAGTTAGATGATGTATGGAAAGATGTCAGTCTTGATGATGCCCAGGATTCACTTCATAATGTAGACAAGGCTAAAGCTAAATTTGAAGTTGCTAAGAAAACACTTCAAGCCGATGGAGTACAGTTCCCCGTTCATTTAGACCTTCCAGTTTCCTCTACTCAGACAGATTTTATTCGTCAAGCCCAATCTTATAAACAATCCATTGAGGAAGCCTTAGGCTCTGAAAATATAGTGATTGACATTCAACAAGTTTCTGATGATGAATTGGGAAATATGACAGTATTTGCAACATCAACTAACAATACTGATTGGGATATCAATGTAAATAGTGGTTGGAGTCCTGATTATGCAGATCCATCAACCTATTTAGATGTATTTGATCCAACATCTGGTCCAACTCTTCTAGGAGCACTTGGTGTAGCACCAGGTACAGATAATCCGGCAATCAAAGCTGTTGGTTTAGATAAGTTTAAAGAGTTAATTACTGATGCTAGTGGTGAGAAAATAGATCTGCAAAAACGTTATTCTAAATATGCTAAAGCACAAGCTTGGTTAACAGATAGTGCCTTGGTTATTCCTGTACACTCAGATGGTGCCCAAATGCTAATAACGAAGAAAGTTCCAGGTAGCGGTGCAGGTGGTTGGGTAGGTGATAAGACAAGTGAAAACAGCTACAAGTACCAAAAATTACAAGACAAGATTGTAACGTCTAAAGAAATGGATGACTTCCGCAAGAAATTTGCTGATGAAAAAGCCAAATCAAATGCTGATTATCAGAAGAACTTAGATCGTCATATTCAAGAATAATTGAATCTCCTCTTTTGAGGGGATTTTTTTATGTCGCTGTCTCCATGTAAGCACTTTAAAAAAGAGTTATTTTGCTTTAAAAATGGTATAATGAGAGAACGATAGAAAGGAAGTATTTATGGAGCAAAAAGAGAAACATTTTAGTCTATCTTGGTTTTTTAAGTGGTTTTTAGATAACAAGGCCATTACGGTATTTTTGGTAACCTTATTATTGGGACTGAATCTTTTTATTTTAAGTAAGATTAGTTTTCTATTTTCACCTGTTTTAGACTTTTTAGCAGTTGTGATGTTGCCAGTCATTCTGTCTGGTTTGTTATATTATTTGTTGAATCCTATTGTTGATTGGATGGAGAAGCATAAGGTTAATCGTGTTATAGCTATCACTATTGTCTTTGTTATCATCGCTCTCTTTATCATTTGGGGTTTGGCAGTCGCCATTCCAAATCTGCAACGCCAGGTTTTGACCTTTGCAAGAAACGTTCCTGTTTACTTAGAAGATATAGATAGGATTGTTAATGGATTGGTAGCCCAGCACCTGCCAGATGATTTCAGACCCCAGTTAGAGCAAGTTTTGACAAACTTCTCTAGTCAGGCTACAGTTTGGGCAAGCAAGGTTTCATCTCAGGCAGTCAACTGGGTGAGTGCCTTTATTAGCGGAGCTTCTCAAGTGATTGTTGCCTTGATTATCGTTCCTTTCATGCTCTTTTATCTCTTGCGTGATGGGAAAGGCTTGCGTAACTATTTGACGCAATTCATGCCGACAAAATTGAAAGAACCTGTTGGACAGGTTTTGTCAGATGTGAATCAACAGTTGTCCAACTATGTTCGAGGGCAAGTGACAGTGGCTATTATTGTAGCAGTAATGTTTATGATCTTCTTCAAGATTATTGGTCTACGCTATGCGGTTACGCTGGGTGTTACTGCTGGTATTTTAAATCTGGTTCCTTATCTTGGTAGCTTCTTAGCCATGCTTCCTGCCCTAGTATTGGGCTTGATTGCTGGGCCAGTCATGCTTTTAAAAGTAGTGATTGTCTTTATCGTAGAACAAACTATTGAAGGCCGTTTTGTCTCTCCATTGATTTTGGGAAGTCAATTAAACATCCATCCCATTAATGTTCTCTTTGTTTTGTTAACTTCAGGATCTATGTTTGGTATCTGGGGAGTTTTACTTGGTATTCCAGTTTATGCCTCTGCTAAGGTTGTCATTTCAGCCATTTTCGAATGGTATAAGGTAGTCAGTGGTCTATATGAAGTAGAGGGCGAGGAAGTCAAGAGTGAACAATAGTCAACAGATGTTACAGGCTTTGGAGGAGCAAGATTTAGCCAAGGCTGAGCATTATTTCGCCAAAGCTTTAGAAAATGATTCAAGTGACCTTCTGTATGAGTTGGCAACTTATCTTGAAGGAATTGGTTTTTATCCTCAGGCCAAGGAAATTTACCTGAAAATTGTAGAGGATTTCCCAGAGCTTCATCTTAATCTAGCTGCAATTGCTAGCGAGGATGGTCAAATCGAAGAAGCCTTTGCTTATCTTGAGGAAATCCAAGCTGACAGTGACTGGTATGTTTCGGCTTTGCTTCTTAAGGCAGATCTTTACCAGATGGAAGGTTTGACAGATGTGGCACGTGAGAAATTGCTGGAGGCTTTGAGTTATTCAGAGGATCCTCTCTTGATACTAGGATTAGCAGAGTTGGATAGTGAGTTGGAAAATTACCAAGAGGCCATTCAAGGCTATGCCCAGTTAGATAATCGCTCGATTTATGAGCAAACAGGGATTTCCACCTATCAACGAATTGGCTTTGCCTATGCCCAGTTAGGTAAATTTGAAACGGCCACAGAGTTTTTAGAAAAAGCTCTGGAGTTAGAATACGATGACCTAACGGCTTTTGAGTTGGCCAGCCTTTACTTTGATCAAGAAGAATACCAAAAAGCCACCCTCTACTTTAAGCAGATCGATACCATTTCTCCTGACTTTGAAGGATATGAGTATGGGTACAGTCAGGCCTTACATAAGGAACATCAAGTTCAAGAAGCTCTGCGTATTGCTAAGCAAGGCTTGGAGAAAAATCCCTTTGAAACTCGCCTCTTACTGGCTGCTTCACAATTCTCTTATGAATTGCATGATGCTAGTGGAGCAGAGAACTACCTCCTTACTGCTAAAGAAGATGCTGAGGATACGGAAGAAATCTTACTCCGTCTAGCAACTATTTATCTGGAGCAGGAGCGTTATGAGGATATTCTAGACTTACAAAGTGATGAGCCAGAAAACCTATTGACTAAGTGGATGATTGCCCGTTCCTATCAAGATATGGACGATTTAGATACTGCCTACGATCATTATCAAGAGTTAGCAGGAGATTTGAAGGACAATCCAGAGTTTCTGGAACACTATATCTATCTCTTGCGTGAATTGGGCTACTTTGAGGAAGCAAAAGTCAATGCACAAGCTTACTTAAAACTAGTTCCAGATGATGTGCAAATGCAAGAACTGTATGAGAGATTGTAAGAATGTTTAAACATATAGAACTGTAGTTTATCTCTTTTGATAGCTACGGTTTTTATTTGTATATGATAGAATTTTTTTACAAAAATGGTTGGTTATTTTGTTTATTCATGCTATAATAGGAACAATTACTTTTAGGAGGTGCAGTATGTCTTATTTATTTGAGATATTACCGAGTTTACTGAATGGTGCGAGCACGACTGTACAGGTCTTTGCACTGGTCTTGCTATTTTCGATTCCTTTGGGCGTTTTGATTGCCTTTGCCTTGCAAGTCCATTGGAAGCCCCTCCATTATCTGATTAACATTTACATCTGGGTTATGCGAGGAACCCCCTTACTCTTGCAACTGATTTTTATCTATTATGTGCTCCCAAGTATTGGGATTCGTTTAGATCGCCTTCCTGCTGCCATTATTGCCTTTGTTCTCAACTATGCAGCTTACTTTGCAGAAATTTTCCGTGGGGGAATTGACACTATTCCAAGAGGACAGTATGAGGCAGCCAAGGTCTTGAAGTTTAGTCCTTTTGACACAGTGCGCTATATTATCTTGCCCCAAGTGACCAAAATCGTTCTTCCTAGTGTCTTTAATGAAGTTATGAGTTTGGTCAAAGATACTTCTTTGGTCTATGCTCTAGGGATTTCAGACCTCATCTTGGCGAGTCGAACAGCTGCCAACCGTGATGCTAGTCTGGTTCCTATGTTCTTGGCAGGAGCCATTTACTTGATTTTGATTGGGATTGTGACAATTATTTCCAAAAAAGTTGAGAAGAAGTATAGTTATTATAGATAGGAGGCTGCCATGTTAGAATTACGAAATATCAATAAAGTCTTTGGAGACAAACAAATCCTGTCTAATTTCAGTCTAAGTATTCCTGAAAAGCAAATCCTGGCTATCGTTGGACCTTCTGGTGGAGGTAAGACAACTCTTTTACGTATGCTTGCAGGTCTTGAAACTATTGATTCAGGGCAAATCTTTTATAATGGACAACCTTTAGAGCTGGATGAATTACAGAAGCGAAACCTACTAGGATTTGTCTTCCAAGATTTTCAACTGTTCCCTCATTTATCAGTTCTGGACAATTTGACTTTATCGCCTGTGAAGACCATGGGGATGAAGCAGGAGGAGGCTGATAAGAAGGCGCGTGGTCTCTTGGAACAATTAGGACTAGCAGGGCATGCAGATGCCTATCCATTTTCATTATCTGGTGGGCAAAAGCAGCGGGTGGCTTTGGCGCGTGCTATGATGATCGACCCAGAAATCATTGGCTACGATGAACCAACTTCTGCCCTAGATCCAGAATTGCGCTTGGAAGTGGAAAAACTAATCTTGCAAAATAGGGAACTTGGGATGACCCAGATTGTGGTTACCCATGATTTGCAGTTTGCTGAAAATATTGCAGATGTATTATTGAAAGTAGAACCTAAATAGGAGGAAAAATGGATGAAAAAATGGATACTTGTATTAGTTAGTCTAATGACTGCTTTGTTCTTAGTAGCTTGTGGGAAAAATTCTAGCGAAACTAGTGGAGATAATTGGTCTAAGTACGAGTCTAACAAGTCTATTACTATTGGATTTGATAGTACTTTTGTTCCAATGGGATTTGCTCAGAAAGATGGTTCTTATGCAGGATTTGATATTGATTTAGCTACAGCTGTTTTTGAAAAATACGGAATTACGGTAAATTGGCAACCGATTGATTGGGATTTGAAAGAAGCTGAATTGACAAAAGGAACGATTGATCTGATTTGGAATGGCTATTCCGCTACAGACGAACGCCGTGAAAAGGTAGCATTCAGTCACTCATATATGAAGAATGAGCAGGTATTGGTTACGAAGAAATCATCTGGTATCACGACTGCAAAGGATATGGCTGGAAAGACATTAGGAGCTCAAGCTGGTTCATCTGGTTATGCGGACTTTGAAGCAAACCCAGCGATTTTAAAGGATATTGTCGCTAATAAGGAAGCGAATCAATACCAAACCTTTAATGAAGCCTTGATTGATTTGAAAAATGATCGAATTGACGGTCTATTGATTGACCGTGTCTATGCAAATTATTATTTAGAAGCAGAAGGCGTTTTAAACGATTATAATGTCTTTACAGTTGGACTAGAAACAGAAGCCTTTGCGGTTGGAGCCCGTAAGGAAGATACAACTCTGGTTAAGAAGATAAATGAAGCTTTTTCTAGTCTTTACAAGGACGGTAAATTCCAAGAAATCAGCCAAAAATGGTTTGGAGAAGATGTAGCAACCAAAGAAGTAAAAGAAGGACAGTAAGATAAAATAGTGGCTGAGACTGCGTTTTGATTAGCAAAACGTAGTTTTTTTGTAGTCTAGGAAAACGATAATAGCGATTGAATCTGCATAATTGAATATGGAATAGCCCACTGTGATTTCTAAACCATTGTTAAAAATTGATTTGACTTCCAAAATTAAAATGTTCTGTAATGAAATGCTGATGTAACTGTTTTAGGAACAATAAAACGCATAATATCAAGGTTTTCTGGCACCTTATATTATGCGTTTTTGTGATTTTAAGACTTGTTAGCTGATTTTTTACAATCCTGCGAAATCTTTGATTTCTTGTGCTGACATTGAAGAGTCGCAACGGACGTTGATTTGTCCATCTGCAACGTGAACAAAGCCTGGTACAGTTGGGATTCCATAGCGTGAGCGGAATGCTTGCAACTCATTGAGTTGGCTTGCTTCTTCACTATTGATGAAGTAGATGTGAGCTTTGGTTTCAGCTACGACACCTGACAATGTACCTGCAAATTTACGGCAGTAAGGGCAAGTTTTGCGACCGATAAAGAAGGTTGCAGTTTCTTTTTTATCAAGAGCTTCTTGCGCACGCGCAACTGTAGTGACTTCAAGGTCTTTGATATTATCTAAAAATTGTTCCATGAGATTACCTCGCTTTCATTGATAAGTCTAGTATGCCATAAAGTTTCTAAAATTGCTTAGATTTGATACGAAAAAAAGATGAGATTGGTTGGTCTCATCTTTTTAGGTCTTTATTTTACAAAAGCATTGATTTCTGCTTCGATATTAGCAATCTTAGCTTGTGATTCTTCGTTTGTTTCACCTACAACTGCAATGTAGAACTTGATTTTTGGTTCTGTACCTGAAGGGCGAACAGCAATCCATGAACCGTCAGCAAGTGTGTATTTCAAAACATCACTTGGAGGAGTTGTCAAGTTTGTAACAGTACCGTCAGCAGCAGTAGCAGTTTGTGCCTTGAAGTCTTCTACGACAGTGATAGCTGTTGAGTTCCATTCTTTTGGAGCATTGTTACGGAATTTAGCCATAATCGCTTTGATTTGTTCAGCACCGTCAACACCTGAAAGAGTAACAGAGATAGTCTTTTCAGCGTAGTAGCCGTACTCTTTGTAGATTTCTTCGATACCATCAGCAAGTGTCAAACCGCGTGAACGGTAGTAGGCAGCAAGTTCAGCAACGACAAGAACGGCTTGGATAGCATCTTTATCACGTACGAATGGTTTAATCAAGTAACCGAAGCTTTCTTCAAATCCCATCATGTAAGTGTGATTGTGTTTTTCTTCGAATTCTTGGATTTTTTCAGCGATAAATTTGAAACCTGTCAAAACGTTGAACATGGTTGCACCGTAGCTTTCAGCAATCTTCGTTACCAAGTCAGTTGATACGATAGATTTGCAGAGGGCTGCATTTTCAGGAAGAGTTCCAGCGTTTTTGTGGGCTTCCAAGATGTATTTTGCCATGATAGCACCGATTTGGTTACCTGAAAGGTTGAGGTAGCTACCATCTTTTTGAAGAACTTCAACACCAACACGGTCAGCATCAGGGTCAGTTGCGACAAGAACATCTGCACCAACTTGACGACCAAGTTCTTCAGCAAGGGCAAAGGCTGCTTGGCTTTCTGGATTTGGAGATTTTACAGTTGAGAAGTCAGGATCAGCAGTTGCTTGCGCTTCAACAACTTGAACTGAGTCAAATCCTGCTTGGGCAAGAGCACGACGAGCCAACATTTCACCAGTACCATGAAGTGGTGTGTAGACAATCTTCATGTCTTTACCGAATTCTTCAATCAAGGCTGGGTTGATGTTAACGTCCTTAACTTCTTTGAGGTATTCTACGTCAACAGCTTCGCCGATAACTTCAATCAAGCCAGAAGCTTTTTCAGCTTCCACATCAGCAACTTCTACCGCAAATGGGTTTTCGATTGCACGGATATAAGTAGTCAAAGCGTCCGCGTCGTGTGGAGGCATTTGTCCACCGTCTTCACCGTAAACCTTGTAACCGTTAAATGGCGCAGGGTTGTGGCTGGCTGTGACCATGATACCTGCGAAACAGTTGAGGTGGCGAACTGCAAATGATAATTCTGGAGTTGGACGAAGGCTTTCAAATACGTAAGATTTGATGCCGTGTTTGGCAAGAACTGCCGCAGATTCAAAGGCAAACTCTGGTGAGAAGTGACGGCTATCGTAGGCGATTGCGACACCACGTTCTTTTTCGTTTCCACCTTTTGACTCAATCAAACGAGCCAATCCTTCAGTAGCTTGACGAACAACGTAGATGTTGATGCGATTTGTACCAGCACCAATCAAGCCACGCATACCTGCAGTACCAAATTCAAGATTTGTATAGAAGGCATCTTCCTTCGTTTTTTCGTCCATATTTTCCAAATCTTGACGAAGGTAGTCAGGAAGCTCCGCAAAATCAACCCATTTCTGGTAATTTTCTTGGTAAGACATTCAAATTCTCCTTTATTTTTAAAACATTTAATCAGTTTGATTATATCATTTTTTTTAGTTTTAGTAAAACCTTATCTGCTTCTAAAATCTCTTCAAACCAGGTCAGATTGAATTTGGGGTTTATACGATGTTGAGGCTAGGAAAAATTCAATCTCAGTAAAAAAGTAAGTCTTCTCATAATAAAACATTGATACCAAACGTTTTATTATGAGAAGACTTTTACCCAGCATTTTTATACACAACCTCAAAACAGTGTTTTGAGTAATCTGTGACTAGACGTTTAGTTCTAAGAATACCAGCTTGACCAGATGGTTTTCTTGACCGTTATTGGTGATAATCTTTCAGCAAGGCTTCAAACTCAGCCACAGTCATTCCCAATTGCTGGCTGGCAACCTCGGAAGTCAGAATACCTTGACGTACTAGATTTACTAAACCTACTTTTAATCCCTCTTCAATGCCTTCTGCTCGCCCACGCTCTAAACCTTGTTCAATCCCCTCTGCACGACCTCTCTCTAAGCCCTTTTCTTCAGCTTGTTCCAAGGCATAGTCCTGTGCCAACAAGGCTTGTTCTTCGCGCATACGTAGTTGACTAAACATTTTCCTGTCCTCCTCGGACCAGCTCTTGTAGTCCAGCAGTTGGTCTGCTTGGCTGATGGCTCGCTCGGGTTCTTGGGTAAAGGGTTTGTTACCAAAAAACTCCAACCATGGCTTGCGAACCTCGTCTTTGCTGGTTTCTCTGTATTTTTTTAGTTCTAAGAACGCCATCTTAACCAAATGGTTTTCTTGTCCGTTATTGGTGATGGTTAAAACTTCACCTGTCGTATCCTCTCGCATGCTAAAACTGTGGAAAGCTAGATCATCTTGGAAATAATTACTATCCACAATAGCTATTGCGTAAACAGGTGCGATATGCTTGTAGCTCTGGTGTGTATCGCCTTCACGTTGACGGATTTTTTCAAGATTTTGATTGACCTGACTGCAAAGGTAAGCCCATAGGCGATTGATGAAAAAATTCTGATGATGAACTTGAATCTCAATGATAACTTGCGTTCCATTATCCAACTCCGCCAAGACGTCTATACTGGTATAGAAATCCTGAACCGAGTAGGGGAGAGAAGGCAAGACATGAATGTTACTTCCCTCTAAAATAGTTACATTCTTAGCTGGCAAGTCCAGCATATCGCGAATAAATTGACAAGTGATTTCTGGATTGCTAAAAATCTTCTTAGCAACCAAATCATTAGTTGGGCTGATGCCCGGATGTCTTAGAATCATATTTCCTCTCCTTTCATTATAGCACATTTTTTAATCTAATTTGCTAGATTTGATGCTTCTATCTATTTATTCGGAAAAGAAAGTGAAAAGTTCAAACTTTCCTAACAAAAAAGATAGCTAATCTCTTTTCCATCAAGAAATTTAGCTATCCTTTTTAGTTGTTTTTGTATCGTGTAATGTTTACAGATTTCTCACTTATGTTCTTTCAACAGCGCTTCAAACTCAGTCACGGTCATTCCTAACTGTCGGCTGGCAACCTCAGGTGTTAGAAGACCTTGGCAGACCATATCTAGGAAGGCAAAAAGTTTTCCACGCTCCAGTCCCTGCTCAATGCCCTCTGCGCGACCACGTTCAAGACCACGCTCTAAACCTTGTTCAATCCCCTCTGCGCGACCACGCTCCAAGCCCTTTTCCTCAGCTTGTTCCAAGGCATAGTCCTGTGCTAACAAGGCTTGTTCTTCGCGCATACGTAGTTGACTAAACATTTTCCTGTCCTCCTCGGACCAGCTCTTGTAGTCCAGCAGTTGGTCTGCTTGGCTGATGGCTCGCTCGGGGTGCTGGGTAAAGGGTTTATTCCCGAAAAACTCCAACCATGGCTTACGAACCTCGTCTTTGCTGGTTTCTCTGTATTTTCTTAATTCCAAGAACGCCATCTTGACTAGATGATGTTCCTGTCCATTATTGGTGATGGTTAAAACCTCACCTGTCGTATCCTCTCGCATGCTAAAGCTATGAAAAGCTAAGTCATCTTGAAAATAATTACTGTCCACGATAGCGATAGCATAAACTGGGGCGATGTGTTTGTAACTCTGGTGGGTATCACCTTCACGTTGACGAATTTTTTCTAGATTTTGATTGACCTGACTACACAGATACGCCCACAGGCGATTGATGAAAAAATTCTGATGATGAACCTGAATCTCAATGATTACTTGAGTGCCATTATCTAGTTCAGCTAAAACGTCTATACTGGTATAGAAATCTTGGGCTGAATAAGGCAGGGAAGGTAGTACATGAATATTGCTCCCCTCCAAAATGGTCACATTTTTGGCTGGCAAGTCCAGCATATCGCGAATAAATTGACAAGTGATTTCTGGATTGCTAAAAATCTTCTTAGCAACCAAATCGTTAGTTGGGCTAATGCCCGGATGTCTTAGAATCATCCTTTTCCTCCTTTTATTATAGCACATTTTTTAATCTAGGTTTGCTAGATTCTCTGCTTCTATCTATTTATTCGGAAAAGAAAGTGAAAAGTTCAAACTTTCCTAACAAAAAAGATAGCCAAACTCTTTACATCAAGAAATTTAGCTATCCTTTTTAGTTGTTTTTGTATCGTGTAATATTTACAGATTTCTCACTTATGTTCTTTCAACAGTGCCTCAAACTCAGCCACAGTCATACCCAGCTGTTGGCTGGCAAATTCAGTGCTTAATACATGTTGGCGAACTAGATTTGCTAACATTGCGAAACCGCCCTCAGCTCGTCCACGTTCAAGTCCTTGTTCTAAACCTTTTTCGATGCCTTGTTCAATCCCCTCTGCACGACCTCTCTCTAAACCTTTTTCCTCAGCTTGTTCCAAGGCATAGTCCTGTGCTAACAAGGCTTGTTCTTCGCGCATACGTAGTTGACTAAACATTTTCCTGTCCTCCTCGGACCAGCTTTTATAGTCCAGCAGTTGGTCTGCTTGGCTGATGGCTCGCTCGGGTTGCTGGGTAAAGGGTTTGTTCCCGAAAAACTCCAACCACGGCTTGCGAATGCTATCTTTGCTGGTTTCTCTGTATTTTTTAAGTTCTAAGAACGCCATCTTAACCAGATGGTTTTCTTGTTCGTTATTTGTGATGGTTAAAACCTCACCTGTCGTGTCCTCGCGCATACTAAAGCTATGGAAAGCCAAGTCATCTGAGAAATAATTGCTATCTACGATTGCAATGGCATAAACGGGGGCGATGTGTTTATAACTCTGGTGGGTATCACCTTCTCGTTGGCGAATTTTTTCAAGATTTTGATTGACCTGACTGCACAGATAAGCCCACAGGCGATTGATGAAAAAATTCTGATGATGCACCTGAATCTCAATGATAACTTGGGTTCCATTATCCAACTCCGCCAAAACGTCTATACTGGTATAGAAATCCTGCGCCGAGTATGGCAGGGAAGGTAGTACATGAATATTACTTCCCTCCAAAATAGTTACATTTTTTGCTGGTAAATCCAACATATCGCGAATAAATTGACAAGTGATTTCTGGATTGCTAAAGATTTTCTTAGCAACCAAATCGTTGGTCGGGCTAATGCCCGGATGTCTGAGAATCATATTTCCTCTCCTTTCATTATAGCACATTTTTTAATCTAGGCTCACTAGATTCGATGCTTCTATCTATTTATTCGTAAAAAGTAGAAAAAGAGTAGAAAAAATGTCAAATTGTCTCATTTTTAAAGAAATAAGTGTAAAAGTTAATGGAAATCTAAAAGCAAGCTGGAAAGGTCTCAAAGCACGGCGCTGAGCTTGCTGATAGGAGGAAGTAAGTCCATAAGATGCACACGACAAGGCAAGGATGATGAGGCTTCATCTTTGGTGTTGGCTTACTGATGATGGACTTCTAACCTAGCTTTGGTCTTAGTAAAAAGAGTCGTCTTTCCATTCAAAAAATTTGAAGTTTCAAGCCGACTGGTGTATAATATATTCATGAATTGTATTCTATTATATAGGAAGTAATAGGGCACAATATATATATATATATGGAGTGTAAGAATGAATCATCCAGAAAAACAATTAAAATATAGTATTCGGAAAGTGAGTGTTGGTGCAGCTAGTGTTGTCATTGGGGCGCTCTATCTTTTGATGGGAGCTGGGATTGCTCATGCTGAGGGCATGGAGTCAGCGAGAGAAGCTGAGAGGGCAGCAAACCCGACAGATGCAGAACAGTCTGGAAATGGAGAGACAGGAAACAAGCCTGACCTCAGCAATACAGATGCAGCAGCAAACACCTACAATGCTCCAGTAGCTGAAAATCCGCTAGTAGCTCCAGAAGCTGCCAAACCTCGTCGGACTAAAAGAGAATTACCTGATGGGGACGCAAGTAATTCATCGAATGGAGCTACAGGGACTGAATCAGGAGAGAACCAGCCAACAGGTGAAAATTCACCTGTACTGGATGCCAATCGTAAAGGTGACATAGTAAAAGACAATCAGCCTGGGGTACGTGTACCTAAAGATGGAGAAAAGGGTGGGGATGATAAGAATGCCCACTTAACATTTGATACTCCTGCTGAAAATGCTACAGTTGAGTACATGTACAAAATCATCCAAAATATGCCGGATGACTTCCAAAACAACGAGCGTTCATACTTGAGAAATATGAACACCCTTGGGGATGCACTGAGATTTAAAGACGGAAAAGTCGTTAAAGATGAAGATGGCGAGAAACTACAAGATGGTGAAATTCGTGAAATTAACGAGTTCGGTGGTTGGAAAGCTATAAACGGTGGAACGTTCGCCATCGGTAAGAAAAATGCTCAAGGGTATTTCACTGGTTGGTACTATAAAAAGGGTTCAACCACAGAAAAAGAGCAAGGTGGAATGCTGGGTTCTGACGCCCTGGACCGAGTCTACCTTCACGAGCAAGCCCTAGATCGTCGTTTTAATTACATGTTAATGCTTGCCAAAGGACGTACTATCGCCAATAAAGATGATAAAGCACAAGATGGCTCTACATTTGATATAGTGACAGCGAATAGTGCGGAGAATAAAGCTAACCTTGCTTCCTTACCTGTAAAAGATAGGGAAGATATACTCCAACACGCACCAAATATTGAAGGTTTCAATGGGATTGAAAAAACGTTCACAGCCTTTTCGACGGCATATGGAAGTCGTTTGAAAATCGAGTTTGTAACGGGATATATCTCAGACTTTGAAGGGTCAAAAGGAACTTATCGTATCGTTGTTAAAGCTATTAAAAAGGATCATTCTGAAGAAACTGTCTATGACCACACTATCAACCGAATTGACGGAGTAGTAGAGAACGAAGAACGCTACAGCCAGGGTGTGGATTTGAATGGGGTTAATATAGTACTTAAAAAGATTTTAAAGGGTGAGTACGATAAAAAAGTCAATACTCTTGCAGATGCTAAATATAAGGAAAAATATCCGAGTGACAGAAGAAAAGATAGAGAGAAACTAGAACCTTTAAAAGAGGAAGCAAAACAAGAACTCGTTAAAAATGGAGACATTATATATGAGTTACCTTTCGATAAGGATGAATTACGAGAAGATACAGGAAAGCGAAGAGGTAAGTTTAAAGAAGATCTTAAAATCGAAGCTAGTAGTTATGCAAAAGTAGCAAATGACCTTAATAATGTATTAAAGAGAATGAATGATGCGGAGGTGAAAAGAAACTCTCCAATATGGGATACCTCATCTGAAAAAACTTTAGAAAACCCAAATTTAGAAAAATCTAAAGACCCAGATCGTGTCTATAAGTTATTGGATTTTATATTACCGACTGCGAAAAAAATTATCTATCATGCAGATACAGACCAATTAGAACTCCAAACAGATCCAGAAAAAGTAACAAAACATCGCGAAGAGTTAAAGAATAGACTAGCAGATAAAAAAGCAGAATTAGAAACAGCTAATGATGAGAAAAAAATTGAACTAAAGAAAGAAATCTCTGCCTTAGAATCAGCCATTAAATCCACAAATGCCTATACTTACACGGAAGCAAGAAACGGTAGTAAAGAAGCCAAAATCCTTGGTTCACACATGGAAGCCGCAACTAAACCTGATACAAGTGTAGTATCAGATGAGGAATATGCAAAATATCATACTAATGAACTTGCTGAGAAAGAATCAGATGGTCTTGCAAAATTCACGCGCTATTTTGTTGAAAAAGAAAATGTTGCACGTTCAAATGTAATTTCTGATGAGAAATTATCAGAAATAATTAATACAGAGATTAGTGGCGATAATGACAAGCTAGGTAAAGGTGGATACTTCTCAACAGGAGATATTCCATTAGGTAAAGACGTTGTATCCTATAAAATTCAAGTGTTTGCGGAGAATGAAAAACGTGTTGGGGTTAATAAGCAAAGTCCAAGACTTCAATATAACTTACCTATCCTAGCCGATTTCTCAGTAATCCAAGATACGGTAGGACCGTCTAAAGAATTAGCAAGAAGAATTATTAGTAAGTCGAATCTTCCAGAAGATAAGAAAAATAAGATTATAGAAGAAATCAACAAGAGTAAGAAGACATCTGAAATAAGATCTCAGCTGTCAGGAGATGTTAAAGTTAAGTATCAAGATGTATCTGGAAATGTATTAACACTTGATAATACTAAAGAACATCAAAAAGAGACTGACTTAGGTAAAAAAGGAGAAGATGGAACATACCTTGCTGTCGATAGCGGACTACGTTATACAAACTATAACGTTACCGATAAAAAATTAAACACGATTACAACTAGTGATGGTAAACAATATATACTGAAAAGATCATTAGAGGATGGTACTCTTGATAATGGAAGATTGAGAACTTCTGCTGCTGAAACAGGAACTTTATCTGATAGCCTAGCAACAGTAACGTTTGTATATGAAGAATACACACCACCTGCAACAGGTAAAGGTCTCGTTCACTTCAAGAAACAAGTATCTGAGACAACAACAGAAGCGTTAACAGGATATGATGATATTACGCTTTCTGGTAATGTAGGAGAGACATTCTCTTCAACAGAAGTAGATACAAAAATCACAGAACTGAAAAATGCTGGGTATGAGATTGTAAGAAACGAATTTGATACAAATAGTAAGACAATTGACTCAACGGCTGATGTAGACGGACAAGATCCAAGTCAGGTGTATAATGTAGTTGTAAGAGAAAAAGTGGAAACAGTAACAACACCACCAACTCCAAATACACCGGTTGACCCTAATGTTCCAGAAGGACCAAAATGGCCAGCAGAAGGACTAAAAGAGTCAGATCTTACAAAAGAAGTAACCAGAACAATTAATTACTTTAAAAAAGAAACTGCAGATGGGGAAAAAATTGCAGATGCACAACCTACAAAGGTAGACAAAGTATTATACAAACGTACTGCAACATATAACTTAGTTAGAAAAACAGTTACTTATAGTACTTGGACAGCAACTGCAGATGATACGCATACAGCTACAAGTTTTTCACCAGTAAAAACCCCAGTATTAACTGGATACGTAGCAGATTTTAAGGAAGTTACAGATGCACCAGCAGCGCCAAATGAAAATGGCGAAGTAACAAATATGACTAGAGAAGTTGTATACACTAAGTTAGGATCATGGGTACCGAAGATACCAGGGAAAACTCCAACACCAATCCCATATCCAAATGATCCAAAAGATCCAACAAAACCTAAATATCCAGATTATCCAACAACACCGGAAAATCCGGATGGAACACCAGGAACTCCAGGAGGCGGAAATGAGACCCCAGGTGGTGAAACACCAGGAACTCCTGAAAAACCAAAAACTCCAGAATTACCGGTAATTCCATACGAACCAGGGTACACACCGGGAATACCTACAGATCCAACACAACCAGTGGATCCTAAGACAAATCCGCTAGTACCATTAAAACCGGTAGATCCAAAAGATCCTAAAAAAGGATACAAGGTTCCAGAAATACCGGAAAAACCAGGTAAGGATACACCAATTACGTACGTGGCAGATCCGCAAAAAGCGTTGGTGAAAGTAGTTAAGGTTGAAGGTGAGGGTGATAAGAAAACAGAAACACCATTAACAGAATATAATGTACCTATCGCTGGTAAAACAGGAGAAGAAATTCCAACTGGAACAGTAACAGCTAAGATAGCAGAGTTAGAAAAACGTGGTTATATAGTTGATAATAAGCAAGATGTACTAACAGCAATCGCTAAAGATCCATTCGACAAAGATAAGGACACAGATGGAGAAGATCCAACTCAAACATTTACGTTGAAAGTACATGAAA
>NZ_VMMZ01000017.1:0-36750 GCF_013277475.1 Streptococcus sp. k-628 | reverse complement strand
TTGGGAATTTACCATTTTTACATTAAATCTGCCTCTTTTAGAGCTACTTGTACTGTCTCAAGTGGTAAATGGGTTAATTCTGTCCCTTTTTCTTGATAAAGGTATTGGGCGTAGTCATCCATTCGGTACTGATTGATATAAACCACGCGCTTGCAACCAACCTGCAGCAATTGTTTTGTACAGTTTAGACAAGGAAAATGGGTTACATAGGCTGTAAAACCTTTAGGAACACCACGCTCAGCCCCTTGGAGAATGGCATTAACCTCAGCGTGAAGGGTGCGAACACAGTGGCCTTCAATGACCAGACATTCGTGGTCAATACAATGCTCGGTTCCTGACACCGAACCATTGTAACCAGTGGAAATAACCTTATTATCTTTTACCAGAATTGCGCCCACTTTGGCACGTTTACAAGTGGAACGATTGGCAATCAGTAGGGCTTGGGCTGCAAAATACTCATCCCAAGCCAATCTTTTTTCAGTCATCTCTTTTCTCCTTTTTCTCTATTTTTTAAAAAATGGTAACCGTAAATCCGCAATCTTTTCAGCTGGTACCTTCATGCCATCCTTGATCCATTTTAGGAGGACAGAGACGATGGCCGAACTCCAGAAGGAATGAAGATAAGAGCTGACACCTTTTGATTTTCCATGGTATTTTTCTAGAAATTCCTGCATGGCTTGGACAAAGATTTTTTCCAGATGGTAATCCAAGGCCAGTTGAATCACTCTGGCTTCCTTTCTTGCCTCTCGGAAAAGGTGAACCCAGACCAGATAAAGGTCTGTCTTTAAATCATAATGATGCATCTGTTCCATAATATTGTGGACAGTTCGTTTAAAGACGCTTTCTAAAATCTCCTCTTTGGAATCATAATTACGGTAAAAGGCTGCACGAGAAACGCCTGCACGTTTGACCAATTCAGAAATACTAATCTTGGTCAGGTCCTTTTTTTCCAAGAGCTGCAAGAGGGCTGTTTCGATGGCTTCTCTAGTTAATAAATTCGATTCTTGGTTTGATTTTCTGAGATTTTCAAGAGACTTTTCAGAGATTCTACGTTCAGACATAACATTTTCTTTCTACTTGTCACAACAGACGGATGAGGCTTTTGTTTCAAGGGCTTTCATGATATAATTGTAAAAAAAGACAGAACCTTTGTCAATGTATAACTGACAAAGATGGAGAATTTCTATGACTTGGAAGATTATTGCTGACTCTGGTTGTGATTATCGTCAGCTGGCAACACCAGCTATTGACACGACCTTTGTAAGTGTTCCCTTAACCATTCAAGTAGCTGATCAGGTCTTTGTTGATGATGCCAGTCTTGATATTGACCAAATGATGGAAACCATGTATGCAACTGCAGAAGCTTCAAAATCAGCTTGTCCAAGCCCAGATGATTATTTGCGAGCATTTGAAGGAGCCAAAAACATTTTCCTAGTAACCATCACTGGTACTCTTTCTGGTAGTCACAATAGTGCTCAACTGGCCAAGAATATTTATCTGGAAGAATATCCTGACACTAAGATTCATGTAATTGATAGTTTGTCTGCTGGCGGTGAAGTTGACTTGCTCGTAGAAAAATTAAATGACTTGATTGACCAGGGCTTATCTTTTGAAGAAGTGGTTGAAGCTATCACTGCCTATCAAGAAAAAACCAAGTTGCTCTTTGTACTAGCCAAAGTCGATAACTTGGTGAAAAATGGCCGTTTGAGCAAGCTTATCGGTACGGTCGTTGGCCTTCTAAATATCCGTATGGTCGGGGAAGCTAGTGAAACTGGAACTCTCGAATTGCTACAAAAAGCAAGAGGAGCAAAGAAATCGATTCAGGCAGCCTATGAAGAGTTAGTGAAAGCAGGATATGCTGGTGGTCGTATTGTCATGGCTCAACGCAATAACGAGAAATGTTGCCAACAACTTTCAGAGCGAATCCGTGAAACCTTCCCACATGCGGATATTAAAATTCTCCCAACCTCTGGTCTCTGCAGTTTTTATGCAGAAGATGGTGGTTTGCTGATGGGATATGAAATTGATTAATTGCATTCTTAACAAGAGGTGACCATCATCTCTTGTTTTTTTATGGTACAATAGAGCTATGAAACATTTTGATACTATTGTCATCGGTGGGGGTCCTGCTGGTATGATGGCTACGATTTCCAGTAGCTTTTATGGACAGAAAACCCTCCTCATCGAAAAAAATCGGAAACTTGGAAAAAAATTAGCTGGGACTGGTGGTGGACGTTGCAATGTGACCAACAATGGTAGCTTGGACGACCTGCTAGCTGGCATCCCTGGAAACGGACGCTTTCTTTACAGTGTCTTCTCCCAATTTGATAACCATGATATCATTAACTTTTTTACGGAAAATGGGGTTAAACTTAAGGTCGAGGACCACGGACGCGTCTTTCCTGCCAGTGACAAATCTCGGACCATTATCGAAGCTTTGGAAAAGAAAATCACTGAGCTAGGTGGTCAAGTTGCTACTCAAACAGAGATTGTTTCGGTTAAAAAGGTGGATGACCAGTTTGTCCTTAAGTCCGCAGACCAAAATTTCACTTGTGATAAACTCATTGTCACAACTGGTGGAAAATCCTATCCTTCTACTGGTTCAACTGGTTTTGGTCATGAGATTGCCCGTCATTTTAAACACACTATTACCGAGCTTGAGGCAGCTGAAAGTCCTTTGTTGACAGATTTTCCACACAAGGTCTTGCAGGGGATTTCGCTGGACGATGTGACCCTAAGCTATGGCAAGCATGTCATCACTCATGATTTACTCTTTACCCACTTTGGTTTATCAGGTCCTGCTGCCCTGCGTATGTCCAGCTTTGTCAAGGGCGGAGAGGTTCTCTCACTCGATGTTTTGCCTCAACTTTCTGAGGAGGACTTGACTGCATTTCTAGAAGAAAATCGGGAAAAATCCTTGAAAAATGCCTTAAAAACCTTGTTGCCAGAACGCTTGGCAGAATTTTTTATGCAAGGCTATCCTGACAAAGTCAAACAACTGACTGAAAAAGAACGAGATCAACTTCTCCAGTCCATCAAAGGACTTAAAATTCCTGTTACTGGTAAAATGTCCCTCGCCAAGTCATTTGTTACCAAGGGTGGCGTTAGTCTCAAGGAAATCAATCCTAAGACTCTAGAAAGTAAGCTGGTGCCTGGGCTACACTTTGCTGGTGAGGTACTGGATATCAACGCCCACACAGGTGGCTTTAACATCACTTCTGCCCTCTGTACCGGATGGGTGGCGGGATCAAATCCAATCTAAATTTAAATTATTCAATGGCTAAATCAGCCCCAAAAGAAAGGAAGTCCTTTGGAACATATTATCTTGTTAAGGGGAGTTACTCCTAATGGAAAAAATGCTATCCCGAAAATGTCTTATCTAGTAGATATCTTGACAGAAGCTGGTTTTCAACAAGTTCGAACTTATATTCAAAGTGGAAATATTATTCTTGAAAGTAACTTAGCTCTCGAAACAATACGAGAACGTGTTCATACTCTAATAAAGGAAAAGATTGGAGCCAATCTCAAAATAATCATTAAGAATAAGGATATTTTTAAAAACATTGTCCAAGAAAATCCGTTTAGAGAACACTATCTTTATGACCGTGTACACGTGATTTTTTATCAAGAAGCTATTCAAAGTCTCCCTTTAGAAAAATTAAAAATTGATTACAGCGAAGAAGAAATTTGTGTCGGTAACCACTGTCTCTATCTCTATCTCCCTAGAACTGCAAAACGAAAAAAGCTCAGTACTAACTATCTTGAAAAGCTTTTCAATGTAGATTTGACCATGCGAAAACTAAATGTAGTAGAAAAATTATTAAGCAAGTAGTGCTTGAATTTAGAAAAAATCGGAAGATCACTCCTCCGATTTTATTTTGTCTGATTTTGGACATAGTGGGCAATCACATCTGATGTGTACTGGGCTGTTCCAGATCCAAATTTGTCAATGTTTTCCTTAAATTCTGGGTTATAGACGTAGCCTTTACCGATATGACCGAATACCTCAATAGAGCAGTCAAATCCATAAGTACGAATGGCTTGCAAGAGTTTAGCAGCTTCTTCTTGGTTTTCTGTTGCTGTTACAGGTAGACCAGCTTGAAGATTTTGTGACAAGGCTTGAAAAACTTGGTTGAAGGCAGCCGTAGCCTCGTCTTCGTGACCTTTCTGGCGCTCCAGCGCTTGGTCCATGACTTCTTGTCCATATTTCTCTACCGCCTCTTGGTGGTATTTTTGATGGTCTTGGTAGTCAAATCCAGCAAATTTCTCTTGAATGCTCATTTCTCTTTCTCCTTTTTGTTCTTGAATAGTTTTCTGCAAGGTGGAAATCAAGGTATCCAGATGTTGCCTTTCTCGAGTCAAATAGTCCAACTGTCTGGTCAAGTGGGGCAATAAATCAGTCCTTTCTTCCTTTAATAGCTCTGCTATTTTTTCTAAAGAAAAACCTAGATACTTGTAATAAAGAATGACCTGAAGGCGTTCCAAATCCTCCTGACTGTAGGTTCGATAGCCGTTTTCCGACTTTAAAGGAACCAAAAGTCCTATCTTATCGTAGTGGTGCAGGGTCTTGACGGAGACGCCCGAAAGCTGCGCAGCTTCTTTTATATGGTACATGATTTCCTCCTTACAATGATAGTATAACCCCTCCCCTTAGGTCAGAGTCAAGCGTTTTTGCGAAATTTTTTACTTTATCATAACATGAAAATGGTTTTCTTGACAGACCTTAGAAAACATGATAGGATAGTCAAGTCTATCAATCAAAAGAAACGCTCACTTTGAGTACTGATGAGGCTATTTGCCAAGGGCAGTAGCTTTTTCTTTTGTAACACTAATTTTAGGAGTTTAACTATGTCTGAAAAATCGCAATGGGGTTCTAAACTGGGCTTCATCCTAGCATCTGCTGGTTCAGCCATCGGACTTGGAGCCGTTTGGAAATTCCCTTACATGACTGCTGCTAACGGTGGAGGTGGCTTTTTACTGGTCTTTCTCATCTCCACTATTCTAATCGGTTTCCCCCTATTGCTGGCTGAATTTGCTCTCGGCCGAAGTGCTGGTGTCTCAGCTATCAAAACCTTTGGAAAACTAGGCAAGAATAGTAAGTACAACTTTATCGGTTGGATTGGTGCCTTTGCCCTCTTTATCCTCTTATCTTTCTACAGTGTTATTGGAGGATGGGTCTTCATTTATTTAGGTATCGCTATCGGTAAAGCTCTCCACCTAGGCATTACCAATGACTATGCTCAGCTCTTTACCGATATTATTTCCAATCCAGCCATTGCCCTAGGAGCTCAAGCTGCTTTTATCTTATTGAATATCTTCATTGTATCACGTGGGGTTCAAAAAGGGATTGAAAGAGCTTCGAAAGTCATGATGCCCCTGCTCTTTATCATCTTTGTCGTCATCATCGGGCGCTCTCTCAGTTTGCCAAATGCCATGGAAGGGGTTCTTTACTTCCTCAAACCAGACTTTTCAAAACTGACCAGTGCTGGTCTCCTCTATGCTCTGGGACAATCTTTCTTTGCCCTCTCACTAGGAGTTACAGCCATGTTGACCTATGCTTCTTACTTGGACAAGAAAACCAATCTGGTTCAGTCAGGGATTTCCATTGTAGCCATGAATATCTCGGTATCCATCATGGCAGGTCTCGCCATTTTCCCAGCCATGTCAGCCTTCAATATCCAGTCTGAAGGGGGACCGAGCTTGCTCTTTATCGTCTTGCCTCAACTCTTTGACAAGATGCCTTTTGGAACCATTTTCTACATCCTCTTCCTCTTGCTCTTCCTCTTTGCGACAGTCACTTCTTCCGTCGTGATGCTGGAAATCAATGTAGGCAATATCACCAATCAGAACAACAGCAAGCGTGCCATGTGGAGTGCCATTTTGGGAATCTTGACCTTTGTCTTTGGAATTCCTTCAGCCCTTTCTTACGGTGTTATGGCGGATGTTCACATCTTTGGGAAGACCTTCTTTGACGCTATGGACTTCTTGGTTTCCAATCTCCTCATGCCATTTGGAGCTCTCTGCCTTTCACTCTTTACAGGCTATATCTTTAAAAAGGCTCTTGCAATGGAGGAACTCCATCTCGATGAAACAGCATGGAAACAGGGACTGTTCCAAGTCTGGCTCTTCCTTCTTCGTTTCATCATTCCAATCATCATCATCGTGGTCTTCATCGCCCAATTTATGTAATCAAAAAGGACTTGAGTAGTGAACTCAGGCCCTTTCTTTTTTATGGATGGCTAACAATCAATTCCAAAGCTTGCCCTTCCAATGTCCAAGCTTCAACATCACTTGGTAGGATAAAGTGGCTGCCTTTTTGAATTGGATAATTTTTCCCGTCAACAGTTAGCTGACCTTGACCAACTAGGACACTCAATAAGCTGTAGTCAGCTGTCTTTTCGAAGTCAACTTTTCCAGTAATTTCCCACTTGTAAACTGCAAAGAAATCATTGGATACAAGGAGAGTTGAGTATAAATCATCAGCTTTGACAGTTACAGGACGGCTATTTGCAGGCTCACCAATGTTCAATACATCAATGGATTTTTCAAGGTGAAGTTCACGCAAGTTTCCCTTATCATCCTTACGGTCAAAGTCATAGACGCGATAGGTGGTGTCACTAGATTGTTGGGTTTCAAGAATCAAGATACCCGCACCGATAGCATGCATAGTGCCACTTGGTACATAGAAGAAATCTCCAGCTTTAACTGGTACTTTTGTCAGCAAGGCATCCCAGTTTTTAGCTTCGATTTGCTGGCGGAGTTCTTCTTTTGACTTGGCATTATGGCCGTAGATAATCTCTGAACCTTCATCCGCTGCGATGATGTACCAGCATTCTGTTTTTCCGAGTTCGCCTTCATGCTCGAGTCCGTAAGCATCGTCTGGGTGAACTTGGACACTGAGCCAGTCGTTGGCATCGAGAATTTTGGTCAAAAGTGGAAATACAGGCTCTGGACGGTTGCCAAACAATTCACGGTGCTCTGCATATAAAGTAGCCAGGTCTGTTCCCTCGAAACGACCATTGGCAACTTTAGAGACACCATTTGGATGGGCTGAGATAGCCCAATATTCTCCGATTTTTTCACTTGGGATGTCGTAGCCAAACTCATCACGTAGCTTGGTTCCACCCCAGATTTTTTCTTGCATAACTGATTGTAAAAATAATGGTTCTGACATCTTGATCTCCTGTCTGATTTTTCTCCCCTCATTATAGCAAAAAAAGAGTTCCATTTGAACTCTTTTTAACATCTTATAAAGTAGGGAGAAGATTTTGTAAAAATAGTAACGATATACTTTTTTCTTTGATAGAGACGAACATAAAAGACTCTCGTAAAGCTAGCTGTAACTGGACTTTTTCCCTCAACTCTCATTCAAAAATTACTTTAATGAAGCATCTATTTTCATAAAAGAAAAAGACTGAAAGCAGTCTTCTTTTTAAATCAAAGCTGTGATAGCCGTTACTAAACCAAAAACGATACCTGGTGCATTAGCAGCTGCAAGTGGAATATCTCTTTCCCTCTTGAAAAGACCATAGTAAACCCAGAGACTACAGTTGATAGCTGCGACTAGGGGTTGAATGAAGTTGCCTTTTTGACCGGCAAGATTATTCATGATTTGTGGGAAATATGACACATACATCATAACAGACATAAATGTCGCTGCCCAGCCCAACACTTTCATTTGTTTTTCAGACATTTTCAAAACCTCTTTTGTTCTTTTATACTTTCTATTTTATAATTTAATACAAAAACAAGCAAGACTTTAAGAGTTTTATTATAAAAATGTAAACTATCACAGTCTTGTGATAAGAAAAAGACCGGATTGCTCCGATCTGTTTGATCCATAAAATGTAAAAATGAATAGCTATTGTCAATCAATGGATGGACTGATTGATTGTCTGTAAGCCGTGGTTAATGATTGCTGCAATATCTTCAAGACCATGCAAAATAAAATTTCCTACAATCAAACCTATAATAATTGAACAGATAATCATGGTCACACAGATTAGATAAATATCCTTTTTTTGCATCTCTTTCCTCCTACTATCTATTCATGGAGATATTTCAATCCCAAGTTCCAGTGAAATAATAAAATCCACTTACTACAGCTGTTTAAAAAATATTTCTCCTTTCCATATCAATCTTATTTTCTGCTGTTATATTTTTATTATAAGGTTTCAGGAAAGCGTTGTCAACTATTTATATGCAATTTCTTTATATTAAAAAGACCGGATTTCTCCGATCTTTTCAATAGTTCCTATTCTCAATTTCTGTTTTAAAAATAGCTAAGGTTAACGTCAAATGACTAAGCGCCTTATTTCATACGATAAAAATCAAGCACTAGACCAGCAGGACCTTTAACTAATAAGGACTCTGTCCCCCAATCGGTTTCACAAGGACCGTGTAAAATCTCGACACCGATCTCTTTCAACCGTTGGTAGTTCTGGTCTACATCCTCAACCTCGATATGAAGAATGATTCCTGACTGAAAATTTTCCAAAGGAACCAAATGATTTTGGGACAACATGAGACAGTGACTGCCAATCGTAAACTGAGCAAAACCTTGGTCAACATAGTCTGCCTGTTTATCCAAAATACGCTCCAAGTCCGCACAGACTTGGGGAACATCTGAAACGATAATATCTAATTGATTTAAATCCATTTACTATCCTCCATAAAAAGACCGGATTGCTCCGATCTTTTCAAGTTTCTCTCTATGAAAATTAAAGAATAAAATCTACAAGTTTTATATTTGATTTTCGGCGAGAGAAATTATTTAATTGCGCGTGATTGCAATCCTTCTTCTTCCAAGAAGAGACGGAATGGTACGAGTTCTTCTGCTTCGTATTTTTCCTTGAAGGCTTTGATAGCTTCTTCTGAATGTTGTTTTGGATCCAACTCAAGTACTTCTACTGGAAGTGGACGGTGTGGAGTGATGCGAGCATCGATCACAACAGTTTTACCTTCTTTGTTCAATTTAACAGCTTCTGCAACAACTGCATCGATGTCTTCGATACGGTCAACTGTAAATCCTACAGCACCTTGCGCTTCAGCGATTTTCGCATAGTCAGCATTAGAGAAGTCACAACCAAACAAGTGTTTGTTTGTGTCTTCGTATTTGTCCTTGATGAAGGCATATTTACCATTTGAGAAGACAACGTTGATAACTGGAAGGTCGTATTGAACGTTTGTGATAACGTCTGGGTAGCACATGTTGAATGCACCGTCACCCATGATGTTCCATACTTGGCGATCTGGATT
Organism: Streptococcus sp. k-628; assembly: GCF_013277475.1. Taxonomy (NCBI): domain Bacteria; kingdom Bacillati; phylum Bacillota; class Bacilli; order Lactobacillales; family Streptococcaceae; genus Streptococcus; species Streptococcus sp. k-628. Next base: position 27,492 of record NZ_VMMZ01000017.1, on the reverse strand, counting down.
GTCCTTCTTAGCAGCGATACCACCAGGAAGGGCAATACCCATTGTCGCAAAGAGTGGAGATGTACGCCACATGTTCTTAGGTGTCATGTGAAGGTGACGAGTAGATGTTTGAGTAGTGTCACCTACGTCAATTGAGTAGATAGCGTCTTGATCAGCATGTTTGTTGATTGCATTGTAAACTTGATACAATTGCAATTCACCCTCAGTTTTACCTTCGAGTTTGTTCATGTAATCACGCCAGTTTTGGTTGTTCTTAACGTTTGCACGCCACCATGGAGTAGATTCAACTGGGTTCACTTTGTCAAGGATAGCTTTAGCTGCTTGACCTGCGTCACCAAGGATTGAAGCATCAAGGGCATGACGTTTACCAAGTTTGTAAGGGTCAATATCGACTTGGATGAATTTTTCAGTGTTCTTGAATGCTTCGTAAACTTCAGCAAATGGGAAGTTTGAACCAAGGAAAAGAACTGTGTCTGCTTCAAAGACCACTTCGTTAGCTGGTTTCCAACCAACACGGTAAGCAGAACCTGTCAAACCTTCATAGTTCCATTCGAAAGCTTCAAAGTTTTTACCAGTTGTGATGATTGGTGCTTTGATTTTACGTGACAATTCAGTAATCACTTCACCAGCTTTAACACCACCGTAACCAGCATAGATAACTGGACGTTCAGCATTGTTCAAGATTTCAACAGCTTTGTCGATTTCAACTTCGTTCAAAGCAGGAGCGATAAATGAACGCTCGTATGAACCTGATCCATAGTAAGAGTTTTCGTCGATTTCTTGGAAACCAAAGTTTACTGGGATTTCAACAACAGCTGGACCTTTTTTAGAAACTGCAGCACGGCAAGCTTCATCGATTACTTTTGGCAATTGCTCAGCGTAAGCTACACGTTTGTTGTATACAGCGATACCATTGTACATTGGGTTTTGGTTCAATTCTTGGAAAGCATCCATGTTGAGTTCGTTAACTGGACGTGATCCAAGGATTGCTAGGAATGGAGTGTTATCCATAGCTGCATCGTAAACACCGTTAATCAAGTGAGTCGCACCTGGACCACCTGAACCAACTGCAACCCCGATTGAGCCGCCGAATTTAGCTTGCATAACCGCTGCAAGAGCACCTGTTTCTTCGTGGCGAACTTGCAAGAAACGGATGTCTTTTTCTTCAGCCAAAGCGTCCATCAATGAGCTGAGTGTTCCTGATGGGATACCGTAGATTGTGTCTACGCCCCATGTTTTCAATACATTAAGCATTGCTGCAGATGCAGTAATTTTCCCTTGAGTCATAGTGATAACTCTCCTTCAATTTTTTTAGGCTTGGAGAATACGATTACATAGAATTGGAAACGTTCTCCAAACTTTTACTATTCCACTGTATCATATTTATGTTGACTTTTCTAAAAATCTGCTCAAAACTCTCTATTCTCTATTCTAATACAGTTTTGAAAATGCTGCCATTCCTGTTTTATAACAAAGAAATCTAGTCATTACTTTTAGTCTATTTTACTAAAGTTTAGTAAGAGTGAACTAGTCAGAACAGATACAGAACTAAAGGCCATGGCTAGACCAGCTAGTTCTGGATTGAGGGCCAGTCCAACACCAGAAAAGACTCCTGCTGCAATCGGAATTCCGACGACATTGTAAATAAAGGCCCAGAAAAGATTGAGCAGAATACGATTAAAAGTTTTCTTACTCATGTCGAAGGCACGCACCACACCTAGGAGGTTATTGGTTGTCAACACTAAATCGGCTGACTCGATAGCAATATCTGTTCCAGTTCCCATAGCAATCCCCACATCTGCTACACTGAGGGCAGGGGCATCATTGATACCATCCCCAACAAAGGCTACTTTGCCAGACGCTTGTAGTTTATGGATTTCATGAGCTTTTTCTTCTGGTAAGACACCTGCAATGACCTCTTCGATTCCGATCTGATCGGCAATGGCACGCGCCACACCTGCATTGTCTCCTGTCAGCATGACTGTTTTAAGACCACGTTTTTTTAGCTGACTGATGGCTAGCTTAGCATTTTCCTTGGGAATATCTTGTAGTGCAAGCAAGCCTTTGATTTCATTGTCAACAGCCAAGAACACAACTGTCTTAGCTTCTTTTTCTAGTTCTTCTAGTTTTTCCTGATAAGTGCTTGAAATGTTCAGACCATCTAGCATTTTAGCATTTCCAAGCAGAACTTGTTTACCATTGATTCGCCCTGAGACACCTTTTCCGTGCAAGGCTTGGAAATTTTCAACAGTGTGAAGCTCAAGTCCAGCTTCAGTCGCTCGCTTGACAATGGCCTCAGCCAGTGGGTGTTGAGAAGCTTCTTCCAAGGAAGCTGCCAATCCAAGCACTTCTACTTCGTCGCCGATGATATCTGTGACCACAGGTTTCCCTTCCGTCAAAGTCCCAGTCTTATCAAAGACGATAGTTTGAACTTTCTGGATTTCCTGTAGAACCATTCCATTTTTGAGGAGAACTCCCATCTTGGCACTGCGTCCTGTCCCCACCATAAGGGCTGTCGGTGTTGCAAGACCCAAGGCACAAGGGCAGGCAATAATCAAAACAGCCACCCCATAGAGAAGGGAAGAGACAAAACTTGCTCCAAGCACGACTACACTATCCCTGAGCAAGACGAACCAAACCCAAAAGGTCACAATCCCTAAAATGACAACTGCTGGGACAAAAATGCCTGAAATTTTATCCGTCAAGTCCTGAATCGGCGCACGACTTGTCTGAGCTTTCTTCACAAAATCCACAATCTGAGCCAAAACAGTCTCTGAACCAACTTTTTCTGCCCTAAAAACAAGTGTTCCACTATTATTGATGGTTGAACCAATGACGGTATCTCCAACTGTCTTGTCCACAGGCAGACTCTCACCTGTCACCATAGACTCATCAATACTAGAGATACCTTCTACTACGACACCATCAACAGCAATCTTTTCACCGGGACGCACTCGAATCAGGTCACCTACCTTGACTTGTTCCAAAGGAACTTGAACATAGTGATCCTCACGCAAGACTTCTGCTGTTTTAGCCTGCAAGTCCAGCAATTTCTCCACAGCTTGGGAAGTATTTTTCCGCATTTTCTCCTCAAAAACGGCTCCCATAAGAACGAAGAAGAAGATAAATGCAGCACTTTCAAAGTAAACAGGAAGACCAGCGAAGAGGGCAACTAAGCTATAGAAATAGGCCACTAGGGTTCCCAGAGCAACCAAGGTATCCATGTTGGCATTGTGCTTTTTAAAACTAGCCCAAGCACTTTGGATATAAGGACCACCTGCTACTAGCATAATCGGTGTTGTGGCTAAAAAGGTGCCCCAACGCAGGACTTGGTGACTAATTCCTCCTGTCGACATCCCAATCATGAGGATCACAAGAGGCACAGTAAAGATACTAGTAATCCAAAAACGCTGTAAAAGTGATAGAGATTTTCGAGTCTTCTCAACAACTGTATAACTTCCCTTTTGCATCTTCATACCACAAGAAAATTCATGTTGACCTAATTCTTGAGGTGTAAAACGAATGACTTTCTCCTCATCTACGCCGATTGGTTCCAAGATGCCTTCTTCTTCAAAAAGAATCTCCTTATAACAGTTTGAAGGTGTCACACGGTGAAAGGTGATCTCAGCAGGAACTCCTTTTTGCAGTTGAATGTGGGCTGGATGGTAGCCTTTGTCTGCCGTGATACGGATTTTTTGAACACCATTTTCAAGACTTGCTTTTACAATTTCAGTCATATCATTCTCCTATTCTACAATCATCTTACCGTGCATCATATTCATGCCACAAGAGATACCATACTCTCCAGCCTGCTCAGGCGTGATTTCCACTACATACTCTTCCCCCATAGGCAGGTCCGCATGCACACCAAAATCTGGAAAAACAATTTGGTCCAGACAGGGTGAAGAGTCCTTACGGTCAAAGACAATACGGGCTGGCACTGATTTCTTGAGGATAATCAACTCAGGCGTATAGCCCCCCATGACCTCCACTCGAATCTCTTGGTAGCCCTTTTTTTGCTGGGCCTTTTGTCCAGACTTTTCAGGCTTTTTGAAAAACCAAAACAAGATAAACGCGACAAGGGCAATACAAATAATGGTTACAATACTATTTAACATGACGTCTCCTTTACATACAATTACATCTTACTTCTCTCACAGCGCTTGATTTCTTCTCAGAAATCACAGCTTCCAAGTCTTCCAAATCAGCCAGAGTAAAATCACATTCAGCAATCAAATCAGCCAACAAGTTCTTAATCCTACGGGAACAAACCTTGTCTTTAATATCTTGGACAAGTAAATCTCGACTTTGATCCAAAGTTAAAAGGGCTGAATAGACAAAGGACTTGCCTTCTTTTTTCCTTGTCAGACACTCTTTCTCAACCAAACGAGCCAAGAGAGTTTGAATGGTTGACTTGGACCAGTCGAACCGCTCCGCCAGAACCCTGATCAAATCTGAACTGGTCTGCTCCCCCTGCATCCAAATAATCTTCATGACCTGCCATTCTGCATCTGAAATCTGCATCATCACACCTCCAAAATCTACATTTGTCAATTACAGTTATTAGTATACTTCAAAAATCTACATTTGTCAATCATAAAATCAATCTTTTTGTCGAAAAATAGGATTTTAATCATTTGAAAAGCGATTTGCAGTCAAATATTACTATATAAACAATAAAAATATGCTATACTAAAGAAAAAAGAAAACAACCACTAGGGGTGCGTAAAGCTGAGATTAACGACTGTTAGACCCTTTGACTCAATCTAGGTAATGCTAGCTGATGGAAGTGGAAATGATAATGGGGACTAGCAGTCTTCTATTGCCTTCCTGAAACAGATTAGCTTGTTCTTAAGAATACAAACTTCAGTTGGTTGGGAGGTTTTAGATGACTTATTTACCCGTTGCTTTGACCATTGCAGGAACTGACCCAAGTGGCGGTGCTGGCGTTATGGCTGATTTAAAGTCATTCCAAGCGAGAGATGTCTATGGAATGGCCGTTGTGACTAGCCTTGTTGCTCAAAATACCAGAGGTGTTCAGCTAATCGAGCACGTTTCTCCTCAAATGTTGGAAGCCCAATTGGACAGTGTCTTTTCTGATATTCCACCTCAGGCTGTAAAAACTGGGATGTTGGCAACTACCGAAATCATGGAAATCATCCAACCCTATCTTAAAAAACTGGATTGTCCCTATGTCCTTGATCCTGTTATGGTTGCTACAAGTGGAGATGCCTTGATCGACTCAGTTGCTAGAGACTATCTCAAAACAAACTTACTACCTCTAGCAACGATTATTACGCCAAATCTTCCTGAGGCAGAAGAGATTGTTGGTTTTTCAATCCATGATCCTGAAGACATGCAGCGTGCTGGTCGCCTAATTTTAAAAGAATTTGGTCCTCAGTCTGTCGTCATCAAAGGTGGGCATCTCGAAGGCGGTGCCAAGGATTTCCTCTTTACCAAGGATGACCAATTTTTCTGGGAAAGCCCAAGAATTCAAACCTGTCACACCCATGGTACTGGATGTACCTTTGCTGCAGTAATTACGGCTGAACTAGCCAAGGGCAAGACTCTCTATCAGGCAGTTGATAAGGCCAAGGCCTTTATTACGAAAGCCATCCAAGATGCTCCGCAACTCGGTCATGGTTCTGGCCCAGTCAACCATACAACTTTTAAAGATTAAGAAAAAACTCTCTAGTTCCCACTTTAAGGGAATTAGAGAGTTTTTATACTCTTCGAAAATCTCTTCAAACTACGTCAGCTTCCATCTGCAACCTCAAAACACTATTTTGAGCTGACTTCATCAATCTTATCTAAAACCTCAAGGCAGGGCTTTGAGCAACCTGCGGCTAGCTTCCTAGTTTGCTCTTTAATTTTCATTGAGTATTAGTTAGGAAATAATGTCATCCAGCTTTGATAAAAAGGCTTGGGTTTTTGCCTCAATATCTTCTGCCTGCATCAGATCGCGTACGACTGCTACTCCAGCTATACCCGTGCCGATAAGTTGGTCAATATTCTCTGAAGTCAAGCCTCCAATAGCAACTACTGGAATGGCAACCGTTTGGCAAATTGTTTTCAAGGTCGATATCAGAGTGATGGGCGCATTTTCCTTGGTGGTAGTTGGGAAAATGGCTCCTGTACCCAAGTAATCTGCACCTGATTTCTCCGCTTCCAGAGCTCTTTTTATTGTTTTAGCGGTGACACCGAGGATTTTTTCAGGACCCAAGACTTTGCGAGCTACCGAAACTGGTAATTCATCATCTCCGATATGCAGACCTGCCGCATCAACCGCAAGACAAACATCCAACCGATCATCGATTATCAAGGGTACCTGATAGGCATCTGTTATTTCCTTGACTTGTTTTGCCAGTTGATAATATTGATTGGTTGTGAGATTTTTTTCTCGCAATTGGACTATGGTAACACCTGAACGGCAGGCCGTCTCAACTTTTGCAAGAAAGCTTTCCACGGAATCTTGATAGCGGTTGGTTACTAGATACAGTCTAAGCGCCTCTCTATTCATAAACATCTCCTTTGATGGCATCTAGCCAGTTTTCATCTCTTTTTAGGAGAGAGAGCTGATTGAGTACTTGGTAACGAAATTCTTCCAATCCCATTCCTTGAACAACTATTCTCTCAGCGGAGATATTAAGATAAGAGACTGCTAAGCACGAAGCTTCAAAGCCAGTTTTTCCTTGACTGAGAAAAACAGCTGTTAAAGCTCCAACCAAGTCTCCTGTCCCTGTTATCCAGTCTAATTCAGCACAGCCATTTCCCAGTACAGCGACCTGATTCTTGGAAACGATGAGGTCCTTGGGACCTGTGACTAAGAATGACATACCAGGATAGGTCTGACACCAGTCTTTCAAGACTTGAAGCAAATCCTCCGTTTCTTGATCTTTAGCACTCGCATCGACCCCAACGCCGTGATGTTTTAAGCCAACAAGACTTCGGATTTCCGACATATTTCCTTTAAGGACCGTAGGTCTATAATCTAAAAGGTCTTTAATTAAGCTCTTACGAATGGATGAAGCTGTTACGCCAACCGCATCTACTACCATTGGGAGAGAAACTTGAGCTGCATAAGAAGCTGCCAAACGGATTGCTTTTTCCTTCTCAGCTGACAAATGCCCCAAATTGATGAAGAGAGCCTGGCTTTGCTTAGTAAAATCAAGAACCTCACGGGGATCATCTGCCATGACAGGTTTGCATCCCAGAGCCAAAATCCCATTTGCCAGCATCTCACAAGAAATCTCATTGGTAATACAGTGAATGAGGGAACTAGAGCCTATAGGAAAAGGATTTGTAAATGCCTGCATCAGTCTATCCTTTCAGCAAAGAAATATCCCTGCACTTTTTTAAAGAATTCCTGCTTGATTAAAAATCGAAAGGCAATAAAGGAAATCGCTGTACCAATCAAGGTTGCTCCGAAAAATCGAGGCGTGTAGATAAACCAGCTGAGCTTGGCCGCAGATCCTGTAAAGAGTACCATAACAGGATAGGAAACAATAGAACCAATAATACCTGTTCCCAAAATTTCTCCCAAGGCAGAAAAATAAAATTTTCGACCATACTTATAAAAGAGACCTGCAAGGAGGGCTCCAAAAGTCGCTCCTGTAAGAGCTAAAGGCGGAATCCCTTGAGTTGTCATACGGATAAAAGCTGTCACTGTAGCCATAGCCAAGGCATAAACAGGTCCCATCATGATTCCTGCTAGAATATTGACTACACTGGACATCGGTGCCATTCCCTCAATCCGAAAGATAGGCGTAAGGACTACATCAAGGGCAATCATCATGGATAAAATGGTTAATTTGTGAACTTGCAATCGGTGCTTTCTCATGTTTCTATTCTTCTCCTTTTTCTAAAGAGTGTAAATCACTCTTCCATGTCTGGTGTTGGTAGGCCATTTGCCAAAACTTGGCTTCCATATGAACACTGATGTGGAAGGCATCTAGCATTTTTTTCTTGTCTGTCTCATCACTTTCGCGATAGAGTTGATTGACCAGCGCTCCCTCCTCTCTGATCTGCTGCTCTAACTCATCCGTAATATAAGTTTCAATCCATTGTTGGTAGAGAGGATTTGGTGATGGTTTAAGATTAAGTGATTTGCCTATATCATGGTATAGCCAAGGACAAGGTAGCAAACTTGCAAAGGCAATGCCCAAGTTTGGCTCTGCAAATTGCCGATAAATGTGAGAGATATAATGATAGCAGGTTGGAGCGATTGGATGTTGCTCCATTTCCTGATCGCTGATTTCCAATTCCTTGAAAAATTGTTGGCGTATAAATAATTCACCCTCCACTAGACTCTGAGCATTTTGTTTCAAGAGTCTTTTCATCTCTTGGTTTGAAGTCTTATCAGCCAAAAGGTGATAGATTTCTGAGAAGGCCTTCAGATAGTAGGCATCCTGAATCAGGTAATAGCGGAAAATGGCAGGTTCTAAATTTCCCTCTTGTAATTGTAAAATAAAGGGATGATGAAAGGAAGCCTGCCAAGCTTCCTTGGATAATTCCATCGCAATATCTGTAAATTCCATAATAACTCCTTTATAAAAATAGACTGGTTTGAAGCAATAAAAAGAACAGCAGGTAGATGAATATTGTCCTTTGAGGAATATAAAAAGTCCGATAGCGATTCTCCACCTGTGCATGTTCGTCATATCCATGCGCCGATAGAGCTCTCAGGTAAAGATGGCGCCACCTAAAGACTGTCATCAGAACCTTGCTGTAAATCAAGGGCGACCAAAAATGTAGTTCTTGACCACGTAATAGGCAAGCTTCCTTGAGGGACTTGATTTCTTGCTGGATAAGGGGGAAGGAATTGAATACCACAATCAAGGCATAGGCCCAAGAGCGTGATAACACCTTTTGGGCCAAGTACAAGAGAAGCTCTTTTAGGGAAATAGAGGAAACAAAAACAAGACCAATACAAACGGTCACAAAGGCCCTTGTTCCAAGCATGACTGCCTGCGAAGCATCCCCATGTAACTGAACTGCCCAGTAGTTGGCAAAGGATGGCAAAATGGCAAGTATGATCATCCAAGCTAACATTTTAAATCGCCGGTAATAGAGCATAAAGAGAATACAGAATGCGACTACCGAAAGATTCAGAGCAATCGAAGGAATGAAAGATGTTTCCAAGGATAAAATCAGCAAGAAGAGACTGATAATCGGTGTCTGGGTTGCTACTTTGACCATACTATCTCACCTCCCCTTGAGTATTGCTACTCTGAGATGTAAGTGGTTTGGTAACTGTCACTGATTTCACATGACAAAGACCCTGACTAGTCATCTCAATCCAATAATCAACCACAGAGATCAAGGGATCTAAACGATGACTAATGATCAGAAAACTTCTTCCTTGATTTCTCTCCTCCACAATCCACTGACAGAAATAATGGCAAGCTCTATCATCCAAACCTGCAAAAGGCTCATCTAGCAAAATCACAGAAGCCTTGCTGGTCAAGATGGTCAAGAGCTGAAGAATCTTTTGCTGGCCACCACTTAATTGATAGGGACTCTTATCGACTGCCTGCTCCAGATCAAAATATTGTAAAGCTTGGAGTATCCGCTGATTTCTTTCAGAATCAGGTCCATCTAATTGAAGCTCTTCTCGCAGACTGGCTCTGATAAACTGCTTCTCAGCTTCCTGAACAACACCCGTCAGGTCACGATACAAACTCTTTTTCTTTTTCAAGACCGAACCCTTCCAGGTAATGCGCCCCTTATACTTTTGAAATTGAAGAATAGACCGAAAGAGGGTTGATTTCCCGACACCATTGTCACCCAAAATACAGGAAATTCCTTGGTAAAATGTAAAATTCACAATCGAAAAGAGGGGGTAATTACCCAGCTCACAAGTCACACGGTCCATATGGAATAGTTCTGGGCTAGAAGCAACTCCCTTTGAAGAAACCTGTGTCATCTCAGAGGAAGGAATTTGATTTATTTCCCTTAGTTGCCCGTCTCTTAGCTCCACCATATGGTTGATATAGGCTTCATAGTCCGTTAAATCATGGTCGCACAAAATAACTGTCTTCCCATTAGAAGCCAACTCTTTTAGAATCTCCAATATCTCTATCCTACTCTTGCGGTCAATGGAGGCGAAGGGCTCATCCAAGAGATAGACCCTAGGATTCATAGCAAAGAGAACAGCCAAAGCAGCCTTTTGCTTTTCCCCACCTGATAAGTGATGAATGGGACGGTGCAATATTGCCTTGCAGCGACATTGCTGGACAACCTCTGCTATTTTAGAATCAATTTCCTGAACGGGATGCCCAATATTTTCCAAGGTAAAAATCAGCTCCTCAAACAAGTTCTCCATGGTAAATTGATGATTGGGATTTTGAAAGAGAATACCAACCGTCTGGACACGTTCGACGATAGAAAGCTGACTGACCTCACTCCCATCTATCAGGACTTGACCGCTATAGGGAAGAGAAATGACTTGAGCAATCATTTGAAAGAGACTCGATTTTCCAGACCCACTGCTCCCAACTAACAAGGTAAAGGCTTGCCCATGAAAAGTAAAATCAATCGGTTCCGAAAAAATTGGGGACTGAATCTCCCGTAATTCCAGACCCATCTATGCCTTTCCTCCAGCTGCAAACTGATGATAGAGTTTGACAATGGCACGAACCAAGATGGTACAGAAGAAAAAGACAGAAATAAAGCGCACCACAAGCAAGGAAAGGACAAAAGGAAGGGAGAAGGCGTAGTAACCTAACTTAATGTATTCATAGACAAAGCTAACAAGCGTAATCCCAATACTGTTGGCAGTTAGAGATAGCCAACTTTCATAACGATTCTTAGTTACGATAAAACCAAGTTCACTTCCCAAACCTTGAACCAAGCCAGACAAAAGGGCACCTAGACCGAATTGGCTGCCATAAAGGACTTCAGCAAGCGCAGCTAGCACTTCACCAATCGTTGCACTTCCTACTCTTGGAACAAAGATGGCCGCAATAGGCGCAGCCATACACCAGAGACCAAAGAGGATTTCATTGGCAAAGGCCTGCAAGCCAAGAGGTGTTAAGAGTAGGCTGAGAATATTATACACATATCCTGAACCAACGAAAACCCCACCAAAAAAGATAGACAAGAAAGCAAGCAAGATAACATCTTTTAACTGCCATTTTTTCAACATAAAAAACTCCTTTTTTTAAAGAAAAGTGGGGCACTCAAGGTGAGCTACCAAAAGGCTTTATATCACCTTCATCCAGTTTCGTAAAAGAAAAAACTCTAATTACAGATAGGAATTAGAGTTCAGCTTACAAGATTAGACCGTTCTTTTCGACATACGAAAAAAACATTTCACATTTCCCTTCGCCAGTATTAACTGTATCAGGTTCAATGGGTATCATCTCAGCCTAAAGCACCCCAAATGTCTTTATTATTTAATTATGTGATTATTATAACACACATTTTATACTAGTTCAAGAAATTGAACTGGAAATACAGCCTTGCACTAATAAATACAGCAGATCTTTCTTTGGTTAGATAGATACCTATTGTTCACTCATTTCTCGAACAGTTTTTTCTATATTTTTTGCATACGATATTGCTGAAATGATTGAAACACCATCCATATTGGTCTGTATAATGTCTTTAATATGTTGCGTCTGTATCCCACCAATTGCAACTAAGGGCATTTGTGGCAATAGTTTTCTCATCAATTTAAGACCTTCATAACCTATAGCGCCACCAGCATCATCTTTTGACTGGGTATCAAATACAGGACCAACACCAACATAATCTACATATTCAACTTTTGACTGTTGAAATTCTTTCTCGTTTTTTATAGAAAGACCAATTATTTTAGCTGGCATCAATTTTCTAATTTCATCAACTCCAAGGTCATCTTGTCCTACATGTACGCCATCAGCGTCAATTTCCATCGCCAAATCAATATCATCATTAACAATAAACGGAACATTGTATTTTTTACAAAGATCCTGTAGTTTAATTGCTAATTCGACTTTTTCTTTACCTTCTAAGGCTCCCTCCCCTTTTTCACGAAATTGAAATAAGGTTATACCACCTTTTAAGGCTTCCTCAACGACTCTATATAGATCTTTACCTTGGCAAGTAGTCGTTCCACAAATAAAATATAGTTTTAGTAATTCTTTATGAAACATTTTACTTCACTCTTTTGAATTTCTTTACATCTTCATCTGTAATCTCATATAAGGCATTTATAAATTCAACTTTAAATGTTCCAGGAAGATGTCCATTTGGACGTTTTTCTGCCATTTCTCCAGCGATATTGTAAACCAACATTGCTGTTTCTAATGATTTCAATTCTTGACCTTTTTCTAGTCCGATAAAGCTTGCTACCACTGCCCCTAATAAACATCCTGTCCCAATGACTTTTGGCATCATGGCACTACCATTATGAATCGTTACCACTTCTCCATTAACAGCAATCGCATCCACTTCACCTGTTACTATTATAGGAATATTGAACTTCTCATTTGCTGCTAGAGCAATCTCGTCAATATTATCTACTCCCACACTATCTACTCCTTTAGATGCCACACTTATTCCTACTAAAGAGGCAATCTCGCCAGCATTTCCTCTAATCGCTGCTAGTTTGTAATTGTTAATTAGATCATCTGCTACTTTTTTTCTATATTCTCCTGCTCCACAGGCTACAGGATCTAAAACTGCTGGGACATTATATTTCTCTGCAATTTTAAGAGCAGCTTGGTATAATTTCCAATTTTCATCTGTCAATGTTCCTATATTTATTAATAAGCCACCAGCATACTTTAATAAATCCTCTAAATCTGCTGGAAACTCACTCATGGCTGGTGAGACACCCAGTGCTACTAATCCATTTGCTGTGAAATTTTTTACTACATCATTGGTGATACAAATGACCAATGGTGCTTTTTCTTTTAATAATTTTAAACTTGTCATATTGAATTCCTTCCTTTTCACTTTATACGATCTATTGATTTCGATTTATCTCTATCTTTAGTTGAGAATTTTTTTCAGTTACATTGAATGATTTACCTCGTCAAATTTGTCAGTACCCTGAACTTTCCCTAGACATCGTAACCAATATCAAAAAAGGCTAATTCTAAAGCGACCGCTTGATTCCAGCGTTGCTGAAGTTCTGTCAAATCTTCTCGACCTTTCCCGACACGATTGAGTTCGTCAACAAGAAATTGAACCCACTCTGCAAAGAAAGGACCTCTATGGAGATTGATCCATTCCGAATGAATATAGGCTTCAGGTAGAGCCAAATCTTTAGAACCCCAGTCTAAATAGAGACCCTCTGCAATGACCAGCATGACCAAAAGATGGGCATAGTCTGATGAAGAAACAGCAGAATACATTAAATCCTGAAAGGCTTTTGTTACAGGGTGCAAGGTCACTTTCAGATAGTCATTCTCAGATACTTTTAACTCTTTGAAAGCCTTTTGGAAATAACCATCTTCATCTGCTTCAAGAAAGCCTAGTTGCTTGGCAAAACGAAGCTTGGATTCAAGCTGGTCTGCGTGGGCTACGCAGGCACCCAGCATGGATAAGAAGGCATCAAAGAAATGATAATCTTGAATCAGGTAGTCCTTTAAGACCTTATTCTCAATTGTCCCTGCAAAAAGTTCCTTGACAAAACGATGATTGATTGCAGCTTGCCAATCCTTCTGACTGCTTTTTAATAATTCTTCAACAGTCAGACCTGGCTCAAATGCATAAACCTGTGTTTCCATATTTATTTTTCCTCTCTTTACTCCTTAGTAATCAATAAAACACCAAGAGATACCAAGTAAAATCCTAATTCCACTTGATCCTTTTAAAGAACATTGAGGGCATTTGCAGAGAGCTACCTAAACAAGACTATCCAGTTTATATAAACAAAAAAACTCCAATTACAATCAAGAATTAGAGTTGACTTACAAGATTAGACCGTTCATTTCGCCATACGAAAAAACGTTTTACATTTCCCTTCGCCAGTCTTAACTGTATCAGGTTCAATGGGTATCATCTCAGCCTAAAGCACCCCAAATGTCTCTATTATTTAATTACTACACCAGTATAGCAAAAAATGAAAGCCCTAGCAAGATATTTGACCGAAAAATATCTTTATATAGTTTTTGATAGCGATTTATTCTTCCAATACACGAAGAAAAACCTCCACATTCAGTGGAGGCAATCATTTTATCAATACAATTTTAAGTCGCGGGGGTCAACTGGGAAGGTTGGGTTGTATGGGTTGTGACGGAGTTTGAAATGTTTGACATCTTCAATAGTCTGAGTTCCAGACAACTGCATGACTGTCTTCAATTCCGCATTCAAGTGTTCAAAGACTTGGCGCACACCAACACTACCGCCGAGTGCCAAGCCATAGATAACCGGGCGACCAATAGCTACCAAGTCTGCTCCTGAAGCCAAGGCTTTAAAGACATGTTGACCACGACGAACACCAGAGTCAAAGACAATTGGCACACGTTTATCAACTGCTTCTGCCACTTCTTGAAGTGAATCAAAGGCAGCTGGTCCACCGTCGATTTGACGACCACCGTGGTTGGTTACCCAGATACCAGAGGCACCTGCAGCAAGCGAACGTTCAACATCCTCACGGCATTGTGGTCCCTTGACATACACAGGAAGTCCTGAGTATTCAGCGATAAATTCTACATCACGTGGAGACAAGCGTTGTTTAGCTGATTTGTAAACAAAGTCCATTGATTTACCAGCACCTTCTGGCAGATATTCTTCAACAATCGGCATGCCAACTGGGAAGACAAAACCATTACGCTTATCAACCTCACGATTACCCCCTACAGTAGCATCTGCCGTCAAGACAATCGCTTTATAACCTTCAGCCTTCACACGATCCATGATGTGGCGGTTAATGCCATCATCTTTACTAAAGTAAAATTGGAACCAATGAGGTGTCCCTTGGAGGGCTTCAGAAATCTCTGGAAGGTCAACAGTAGAGTATGAGCTAGTTGTATAAAGAGAACCAAACTCATGCACACCACGCGCAGTCGCCACTTCACCCTGTTCATTCGCTAATTTATGAGCCGCAACAGGCGCCATAATGATTGGTGAAGACAATTTTTCACCTGCAAATTCAATCTCTGTACTTGGATTTTCTACATTGCAAAGCGTATGCGGAACGATGAGCTTGTGGTTAAAGGCGCGGATATTCTCACGTAAAGTGAAAGTATCTTCTGCTCCACTGGCGATATAGCCAAATGCTGCTTTAGGAATCACTTTTTGCGCCATGGGCTCCAAATCATAGGTATTGATGAAATCTACATGCCCTTCTGCATTGCTTGTTTTGTATGACATAAACTGTCCTCCTTGATTAAGTAAGCGTTTGCTTTTTACTATACATCTATAATAACTCTTTTTTCAATCATTTTCAAGAGTTTTGCTTAAAAACCATCTTATTTTTTCATACAATATACTATCCCTACTTTCCTTAAACTCTAAACTTTAGTCTATATTAAGTGAATCGTTGAGATTTTTTGCTGCCAGGCATTTGAACTACTTTTTTATTTGCTGATTCTATCTACCAATGCTATAAAAAACAAGTGAATAAGACACCAGAACATCCTCTAATAGGGCCTAGGGACTTATATCAGTCCCATATATACTGTTTAAGCAAGATACTATCCTAGTTGACGCTAACTTCCTATCCCACTTATTAATTTTTTATTTATAGTGAATCTGAACAAATCAATTGGAGAATCCAAGTCAATTTCTAGTACTTTTTGAAAAGTTTCAGCGTACTATCGTAAAATGAAATAAAACATGCGCAAATTGATTAGGGAATTTAAACCAATTTCTAACAATATCTTAGAAATCAAAGTGTACTATTTCAACTTCAACACACTATACTTCATTTTCTCCTTAAATTCAGTCTCTTTTTTCATCAAAAAAATCCTCTGACAAGTACCAGAGGATAAGAGCTTATTTCATTGTTGGGAAGAGCAATACATCACGGATAGTAGTTGTATCAGTGAGGAGCATGCAGAGACGGTCGATACCGATTCCCAAACCACCTGTTGGTGGCATACCGTATTCAAGGGCTTCAATGTAGTCGTAGTCGATACCTGTCGCTTCATCGTCACCAAGTTCTTTAGCTTTAGCTTGGGCTTCAAAACGGCTAAGTTGATCGATTGGATCGTTCAACTCAGTAAAGGCATTACCGTACTCCTTAGTCATGATGAAGAGCTCGAAACGGTCAGTAAAGCGTTCGTCTTCAGGATTCTTCTTAGCAAGTGGAGATACAGCTACTGGATGTCCATAGACAAAGGTTGGTTGGATCAAGGTTTCTTCAACAAACTCTTCAAAGAAGGCATTGATGATGTGACCAACTTCAGTGTAGTGTTTCTCAACTGGAACTTTCTTCTCAGCAGCAATAGCTTTGGCTTCCTCGAAAGTCATGTCTTGCCAGAAATCGACACCAGTAATTTCTTTGATAGCATCCACCATGTGAACACGTTTAAATGGTTCATTGATTTTGATTTCAGTACCTTGATAGTTAACTGGGCCATCGCCTTTGACTGATTTAGCAGCGTGTTGGATAATGCCTTCAGTCAAGTCCATGATGTCTTGGAAGTCAGCATAAGCTTGGTAGACTTCGATAGAAGTAAATTCAGGGTTATGAGTGGCATCCATTCCCTCGTTACGGAAGATACGTCCGATTTCATAGACGCGTTCCATACCACCGACGATAAGGCGTTTCAAGTGAAGCTCAGTCGCGATACGAAGCACCATGTCAATGTTTTGGGCATTGTGGTGGGTGATAAATGGACGGGCCGCCGCACCACCAGCTTCGTTGTGAAGAACAGGTGTTTCCACTTCAAGGAAACCTTTTTGGTCAAGGTAACGACGGATTTCAGAAATGATTTTTGAACGAGTGACAAAGCGCTCAAAGCTTTCACGGTTAGAAATCAAGTCAAGGTAACGTTTACGGTAAATTGTTTCAACGTCTGTCAAACCATGGAATTTCTCTGGTAGAGGACGAAGAGCCTTAGACAAGTGTGTGATGTGAGTAGCCTTGATAGAGAGTTCTCCCATATCTGTACGCATCACTTCGCCTTCGACACCAAGGAAGTCACCAAGGTCTGCTTTTTTGAAGATTTCGTAGTTTTCTTCACCGACAGCATCTTTACGAACGTAGATTTGAATCTGTCCTTCGCGGTCTTGAAGGTGGGCAAAACCTACTTTACCTTTACCACGTTTGGTTACCAAGCGTCCTGCGATAGTAGCTGTTTCGTTTTTATCGTGTAATTGTTCTTTATCGAGGTCGGCATATTTATCTTTTAATTCTTGTGAATTTGCAGTACGTTCAAAACGTTTTCCGAAAGGATCGATTCCTTGTTCACGGAGCGCAGCCATTTTTTCACGGCGAACGATCTGCTGGTCATTTAGTTCTTCCATATGTTCTGTTGACATGGGATCCTCCTAGTTTTACTCAAAATTGAATACGATGAGTCATTTTTTGCGATACTCCCATTTTATCATAAATAGCCAAGAAATTCACGGATAATCTTTCAAAACTAAAAAGAACTTGACGCTAGCTAACTTCTCAAAATAACTTCCACTTACCTGACCAAAGTGGAAATTAGTCTAAAACGGATTTTTATGGTGGAATTAAGTGTGAGACGTTTGAATTAGAAATGAGGTCTACTATGACAAAACATAAACACCTTACCCTTTCAGACCGTAATGATATCCAATTAGGCTTAGAGCGCGGTGAAACCTTCAAAGCTATCGGGCAACTTGTTCTAAAAGACCCAACTACTGTTTCCAAAGAAGTGAAACGAAACAGACAAGTTAGAGAATCTACATGCTATAACCTTCCTTGCCCTCTACTCGACAAAGCTCCCTTTGTCTGTAATGGATGTCCTAAAAGAAGACAGAATTGTGGCTATAAGAAGATCTTCTATCTCGCTAAACAAGCTCAAAAGCAGTACGAACAAACTCTTGTTGAATCTCGTGAAGGAACTCCCCTCAATTCCAAAACCTTCTGGGACATGGACAAAGTCATTTCTGATGGTGTTAAAAAGGGACAACACATCTATCATATTCTCAAAACTCATAACCTTGATGTCAGCTCCTCAACCGTCTATCGACACATCCGAAAAGGATACCTATCTATCGCTCCTATTGACCTAGCCAGAGCCGTTAAATTCAAAGAAAGACGGAAAAGTAAGCTACCTTCCATCCCTAAAGAAGCGAAAAAAGGCCGTTCCTATGAGGATTTCCAAAACTATTTAGCCCTTAATCAACTAGACTCTTGGCTGGAAATGGATACAGTTATGGGCAGAATGGGAGGTAAACTCCTACTCACCTTCAACTTGTCTTTCTGTAACTTTATCTTCGCTAGACTTCTGGATAATAAAACTGCCCTTGAGGTTACCAAACACCTCTATGACATCAAGAACACTCTTCACCAAGCGGACAAAGATTTCTTCCAACTCTTTCCTGTCATTCTTACCGATAATGGTGGAGAGTTTGCAAGGGTTGATGACATCGAAATGGATGTGCGAGGAGAGAGTAAACTCTTCTTTTGTGACCCTAATCGCTCTGACCAGAAAGGGAGAATTGAGAAAAATCACACGCTGATTCGAGACATTCTATCTAAGGGAACTTCTTTTGACAACTTAACTCAAGGGGACATCAATCTCGTCTGTTCGCATGTCAACAGCGTCAAACGTGCTGCTTTAAATGGAAAGTCAGCCTATGAGCTCTTTGCCTTTACCTATTGAGAAGAGATTCCTAAGATTCTCGGCATTTCTAAAATACCTGCAGAAGACGTCTGCCAGTCGTCTAAATTACTCCAACATAAGTTCTAAAAACTAATCTTTAACCCCATTCAAACGTCTCACACTAACTTCCACCATAGCGGAACTTAATCTGAAACGCTTGCAGATGAGGGGATTTTGTGCGCTCTTTTTTCGATTCATTTTGGCTACAAAAGCGATGAAATCAAGCATGATTAAAACCAGTGGAACTTACCCTGACACGGATTTCCACTGGTTTTTACGATTTTTTTCAGACTAACTTCCACTTGGATTAGCGGTGGAAGTTAGTTTGGGAATTTACCGGACTTGACGCTAAAATCACTGAAAAAACTGGGATAAGCAAGAAATTCCAAAATCTCAGAAAAGGGATCTGACCATGTTTATGGATTATACTTTAACCCTTGTAACTTTCATGACGTGTGCTACTTTTTATATAAGAGCAAGCCAAGCAAATCTAAAACTGAAACAATTGACGTAAAAAACATTAACAACTTCAATCTTGTCATTCATATACCTGATATGACAGAATAGTATAATTTTTAACCTTTTAGTCTTTTGATTTTTTACACTTCTTGCCAATTTTCTTGGTCTTCTTTAAAGCGTTTTAGGAGATCCAAGCCTTCTGGGGTGATATAGCCTTCTTCTTGGGCTAGATGGATAAGCTCGCTATAGTTTGAAAGTGTTACTAGTTTGACACCAGCATCTGCAAAATTCTTATCTGCTTTTTGCAATTGGTAACTAAAAATCGCTACAACTCCAAGCACATCTGCTCCTTCTCGTTTAGCGGCTGCTACGGCTTCGAGAACAGAACCACCTGTTGAAATAAGATCTTCAACCACCACCATTTTTTGACCTTGGGCTACACGGCCTTCAATTTGATTACCAGCTCCGTGGTCTTTTGGTTTGCTACGGATGTAGGCAAAAGGCAAGTCCATCTTATCAGCAATGATAGCTCCGTGTGGAATCCCTGCTGTCGCAGTTCCTGCAATCACTTCTACCTCAGGAAAGGCTTCTTTGATGGCTTCCACAAAGCCATTTTCAATGAGAGTACGAGTTTCTGGATAGGCTAGTGTCACACGATTATCCGTGTAAATAGGCGACTTGATACCAGATGCCCAAGTAAAAGGCTCCTCTGGTTTGAGGTAAACGGCTTGGATTTTCAAGAGATGGCTAGCGATATCTTTAGCAAGTGTCATGGTATTCTCCTTTTATTTTTATAATCTAGTTCTTTAATTCCAGTCCTGTGTCCATTCATCCTTGATGGCATGATAAGCTGCAACAGGATCCTCAGCTTGGGTAATGGGACGTCCCACTACGATATAGTCACTGCCGATTTGATAGGCATCAGCAGGTGTCATCACACGTTTTTGGTCTCCAACAGCAGCTCCCTGAGGACGAATGCCCGGTGTTAAACAGATAAAATCTGGATTGGTAGCCTGCTTGATGAGTTGCACTTCCTGAGCCGAGCAAACGACACCATCCAAACCCGCTTCAGCTGTCTTCTTAGCATAATGAATGACAGACTCTTGCAGGCTGGTTTGGATATTTTGAAACTCCTGCATCTGCTCTTCTGAGGTTGAGGTCAGCTGAGTCACTGCAATCAATTTGGCTTGGATTCCAAGACCTTCACGCGCAGCCTTCATCATCTCTACACCACCAGCCGCATGAACATTGGTCATATCCACTCCAAGCTGAGACAAGACCTTCATGGCTGACTTGACTGTATTGGGAATGTCATGCAGCTTAAGATCCAAAAAGACACTATGACCCAAACCTTTTAAATAGGACACAATCTCAGGCCCTGTTGCGTAATAAAGCTCCATCCCTACCTTTAGATAAAGGCTTTCTTCCTCTGGAAAAAGAGCTAAAAATTCCTTGACCACCTCAAAACTAGGAAAATCAAGAGCAATGACTGGACGATGTTCTCGCATAGGTTTCTCCTTTTACCTTTGCTAGTGAGAGAATCTGGCCAACAGAAACCACGAAAAAAGGAACCTGCCAACAGCAAGGTTCCACGAAAAATGGGTAGTCTCCACCCTTTCACCGTCTAACCTTAGCTGCCTCTCTGGACTGCTTTAAAGGTTTTCTATTATTCTATTATTTCTACTAGCACTTGTCAAGTAAAAACATGGAAACTAAAGAGCTATAGGAGAAAAGGTAAGACTAGCGACGCGATGAGCGCTGGGTCGTTTGGTTTCGATTGCTCTCTTCCTCTTGTTTTTTCTGTTCTTCTTCCCGTTTTTTCTCGGCTTCCTTAGCCTCTTGTTTGGCTTTTTCCTCAGCTTCCATAATCAATTTATCCGCTACAGTGTAGCTATAGATTCCAGCTTCCATGTCGACCACACTCGGTTCTGACAATTGAGGTTTAATCTTACTGTAGTAAGGTAATTTCTTACTCATTTCAGACAGGGGAACCAAGACTTCGTCCGAATCATTCATAGTCAATCGAATTAAATCGGAAGTCACCTTGCTTGGGGCTAGTTCCACCTTTTGGATCTCTGCCTTGAGTTCTGGGCTAATTTGAGCAAGTTCTGAGACAAAAGCCTTGATTTGTTCGCTGTCATTAAAGAGAACTGATATATAAGTTTCTGGCAGACTGACCAAACTCACAGCACTGGTCTCAAGCTGACCACTGGAAAGAATAGGATAATGGTTTTCACCAGAAATATAGTAGGCCACAATATCATATTCCTTAACCTTGATAGTGAACTTAGTTGGAAATTGATAGACAAGCTGAGCTGATTCCACCCAATAGTTAGACTTGATCTGCTCTTCATATTTTGCCTTATCTAGCAGAAGGTCAATCGTATAATCCGAATCCTGAATGCCTGAAGCCTGTCGGATATCATCAGCCGTAGTGTGCATCGTTCCCTCAACACGGATATCCTTCATGGTCGCATAAGGACTGAGTAGGTAGGCAGAGATAATCAATAAAAGCAGACTTGGAAATAAAATCGTTAGAGCTCGCAAGATATGGAGGCCAGGAATCTTTGCTTTGGCTGCTTTTTCCTTTGGAGCCTTTTTAGCAAGATTTTTATCCTGTTCCTCCTTCTCTTTAGACCCTGATTCTTCTATCTCTTCTTCCTCTTTGTCACCCTCTGAGGATTCTACTTTTTCTTCAGACTCTCCCTTAGCTGATTCTGGGTCTTTTGGATCAGATTCACTCTCCTGGTCCTCAGTTGCATCTGACTTTTCAGATTTCGAAGCCATTCGAGCTTGTCTTTCCTTTTCCTTCTCCTCAGCTAGGGCTGCCTCTTCTTCAGCCTTCTTTTTTAGATATTCTTGGTTTCGTTTCTGCCATTCTGATAACTCTTTAAATTCTTCGAGGATTTCTTTGCCCTCATTTTTCTTATCTTTTGACATTTACTTTCCTTATGATAAATCTTTTTTCAACAATTGATAAAAATCTGCTAGAGATTTCAATTCCTTAGAAGCCTTCATCTTAGTTTGATAGTCTTCCTTGTGACTTAGTAAGTGAGAAAGCTTCTCTTCCAAACTATCCAAGGTCAAATCGCTTTCTTGAAGCTCTTCTGCATAGCCTTTTTTTACAAAGTAAGCTGCATTTTCAATCTGGTCACCACGACTTGCTTCACGACCAAGTGGCACAATGACATGTAATTTTGCCATAGCCAAGAGCTCAAAAATCGTATTAGCGCCACCTCGTGTCACAACAATATCAGCCAATTCCATCAAGGGTTGATAGAGATTGGTCACATAGTCAACACGAAAAATATTTTGGCTCAACTCGTTCAGGCTAGAATCTCCAGTTAAGTTGATAATATTGTAGCGCTCTGTCAGTTCTTTCTTATGGTCTGTCACCAATTGGTTAAAGACACGAGCACCTGCAGAACCACCGACAAACAATACAGTTGGCAATTGGGGATTAAAGTGGGTTTGAATATCCACCAATTCATCTGGTTCTGGACCTTTTTGGTCTGAAACCTTGGTCACTGCTCCCACATGCTCGACCTTAGACAAACTTGAAGCTTGCTCAAAGGTTGAATACATCTTAGTCGCAAATTTATAGGCGATTTTATTGGCCAATCCCATAGACAGGTCCGATTCGTGAATAAAGACAGGAACTCCTGACACACGCGCAGCGATAACAGGCGGTACTGAGACAAAGCCTCCCTTTGAAAAAAGGGCCTGTGGACGAAGTCGCAACATGATAAAGAGAGATTGGACGATTCCCCAGCCAACTTTAAAGACGTCCAGCATATTTTGCCAAGAGAAATAACGACGCAATTTCCCAGTCTCAATGGAGTGGAAAGTGACATCCAAGCCTGACTTGAGGATTTCTTGGTGTTCTATACCACGCTTGTCCCCGATATAGTGGACTTCCCAGCCATCTTCGATGAACTTGGGCATTAACAAAAGATTGAGGGTAACATGTCCAACCGTCCCCCCACCTGTAAAGACAATTTTTTTCATATTATTCCTTTAACTCCGCTACTGTGTCGATAAAGAGGTCGCCACGTACTTCAAAGTTAGCATACATATCCCAGCTGGCATTGGCAGGACTGAGAAGAACCACGTCTCCTTGAGTCGCAAGCTCGTAGGCCTTGCGGGTCGCATCTGCAATGTCAGTCGCATCCACATATGCCACACCAGCCTTGTCTGCTGCCCGTTTGACACGTTCTGCAGACTGACCAAGGATGACCATCTTCTTGAGTCCAGTAATGTCTGGCACCAATTCGTCAAACTCATTACCACGGTCCAAACCACCTGCAATCAAGACCACCTTGCTGTTGTCAAATCCTGACAAGGCTTTTTGAGTCGCCAAGATATTGGTTGATTTGCTATCATTATAGAACTTGACACCCTTGATTTCATCTACAAATTGGAGACGGTGTTTGACACCACCAAAGGCTGAAAGAGTTTCCTTAATGGTTTGGTTATCTACACCACGAAGCTTGGCTACAGCAATCGTCGCAAGGGCATTTTCCACATTGTGGCTACCTGGAACTCCGATTTCATTCGCTGCCATGACCACTTCTCCACGGAAGTAGAGCTGACCATCTTCCAAATAAGCTCCATCAACCTTTTCCTGTGTTGAAAATGGAACTACAGTAGCTTGTGTTTTAGTAGCCAATTCTTTTGCCAAGTCTTGATTAAAGTTCAAAACAAGGAAATCAGCCGCTGTCATCTTGTTCTGGATATTCCACTTGGCTGCTACATATTCCTCAAAAGAACCGTGGTAGTCGATATGAGTTGGCATGAGGTTGGTAATAACCGCAATCTCAGGATGGAATTCTTGAACGCCCATGAGTTGGAAAGAAGAAAGCTCCATGACAAGCGTCTCCTTGTCTGTCGCTGTTTGAGCAACCTGACTGGCAGGATAGCCGATATTTCCTGATAAGAGACCATGTTGACCAGCAGCAGTCAAAACTTCCCCAATCATGGTCGTTGTGGTTGTTTTTCCATTTGAACCTGTGATACCGATAATCGGTGCTTCAGAAATCAAATAAGCCAATTCCACCTCAGTCAAGACTGGAATTCCCTTTGCCAAAGCCTTTTCAATCATGGGATTGCTGTAAGGGATACCTGGATTTTTTACCATGAGGGCAAATTCTTCATCCAAGAGTTCCAAAGGATGGCCACCTGTAATGACCTTGATCCCTTCTTCCAGCAAACTTTGGGCAGCTGGATTGTCCTCGAAAGGTTTCCCGTCATTTACCGTCACAATGGCACCTAGCTTGTCCAACAAACGAGCTGCCGATTCACCAGACTTGGCCAAACCTAAAACAAGGACTTTCTTATTTTTAAACTGATCTATTACTTTCATGTCTCGAACTCCATTTCTACTCCTACTATTTTACCATTTTTATGGAAATAAAAAAGCCACAAAGTGTGTTTGTGACTCTTTCTTCATAACTGAATCTTGCCATATCATCTATGTGATAAATCGGTAACTCGAATGACTTGGTCCACTTGCTCCCAAATCAGAGGATTGTGGGTCGCAATAATAATGGTCCGATTCGGATTTTTTAAAGATTCTAGGATAGAAAGTAATTCCTCAGAGTTTTTGGGGTCTAGTGAAGCGGTTGGTTCATCTGCCAGAATCAAAGGTGGATTCTTTAAAATTATCTTCGCTAGTGCAACACGTTGTGCTTCTCCTCCTGATAATTCAAAGATAGGTTGCTTTAAATCTAAATAAGAGAGGTTAACACGGTTTAGAGCTTGTTTCATCAAAGAGATTTTCTCTTTTTCTTTCAACTTTTTACCAACTAAACCAAGATTGAGATTCTCTTTGACGGTTTGGCTTTCAATTAAGCCAAAATCTTGAAATAGGTATCCCAAGTAATCTCTAAAGAAAACAGAGGGCTTAATGTCTTTAAGAGAAGTGCCATCATAGATGATTTGCCCTTTGTCATATGGCTCTAATCGTCCAATCATATTCAAGAGTGTTGTCTTACCACAGCCACTTGTACCGATTAAGGCATAAATTTTCCCACCTTCAAAATGAAGATTGGTATCTGAAAATAGCTGACGGCTTCCAAATTTTTTAGATATATTCTTTAGTTCAATCATCCTATTTTCCTTTCATAATTGTCATAGAAACACGAGATTCTTTCTGCGCTTGACGGTAAAGCGTCAAAACTGCACTAGTTAGAAAGACTAATAAAGTGAGCAAGCCAATCACCAAGTCTCGACTGCTTAAAATAAAGAGACTAGCACCAAATACAAAACTGGCAAATTGGCTAACCATATACTGAGCATGTGTTTCAAAAAATCGTAAACCTGAAATTCGTTTAATCAAGATATCTCTGCGGAATTGCTCGAAATATAGAAGATTGACAGAATAAAAGAGTAACAAGGAACTAGCTATCCCCACAATAGCTCCTAAGATTAAAGTTGCTGTTTCAGTTTGAACTTCATTATAACGAGTTAGATAAACACTTCTTCCTTCTTTAAGATAAGATACTTGCTCATAAATCCCAGCTTTCTTTAAGAGTTCTAGCCCACTCTCATATCCTTTGATAAAAAGTTGTTTTCCAGCATTGATAGACCAAACATATTTTGAAATGAAACTATCACCTGTAGATGTTGGAGTAAATACAACTAAAATCGGATCGGTTAAGTACTGAATGGATACTGGGCTTTCACCGTTATTATAAACAAATCGCTTTTCTCCAGTTGGAAGATAGCTAACAATCGCTCTCATTTCATACTCTAAAGGAGCACTTGCCTCCTCACTTGATTGCCCGTAATAGTTCAAACTTTCTTCAAAAGCTTTCTTAAGTTCTGCTTCCTGTGAACGAAGAGATTCTGGTAGTAAGAGTCCAAATTCTCCTTTTTGAAGATGGACTAACTTCTGTTTGGTCTCAGCATCTACCACGACCTTTTCCTTGTCCAAATAACTTGGGCTGACATAGAGAACATTAGCATCTGGACTATAGGTATCCAGTGTCTCTCCCTGTTCATTTTTTCCTTGAGGATTTGCAAAATGAATGAGATTATCTTTTACAAATAGAGCCTGTTCTTGTTCAACTGCTTCTTTGGAAAATTCATACCACTTGCTCTGATTTTCTGTATCTTTTCCTCTATCACCTAAGCCAAAAGAAATTTGATAATAGTCTGCTCTGTCCTTCCATGCCTGTTTTGAAATGTCAAGTTCTTTCAATCGTTGGTAAGACGTCAAGCCTGTCTTAACAGCGTATCCCACTGTAAAAACAGCTACTAACTGACACAATAGGGTTAAAGCCATCAGGCGTTTAAGGGGTAATCTTCCCTTAATAACGGGAACTAATGCTTTGTAACTCAAACTCATTAGATAAAGGAGCATTAGTAAAATTGAAATACCCAATAAAAACAAAAGATAGAAACTAATCCCAAAACCATAGGTGGCTAACAAGATAGGATAAAACAAACCTTGACTAAAAAGAACGACTCCTCCACCTAGGAAGGAAAGGAGGGCTGATAGAAGGAGCCATTTGATATCAGTCGATAAAGAATGCCCCATGATGGATAAGAGAGTCTGACCAGAAAAGAGTTTTATACCTGCTGCTCTCATTTCCTTAATCCGAGTGATAATCACTAGAGCAAAGAAAGATAAGCCAAATATTGCTAAACTAATTAAAATAAGGGGATTTAGTAATATTTGAAAAGCAAGAAAATAGGGCGTTATCTTTCGGTCAGGAATTGCTTTATAACCCAAATCTCCTAATTTATCAGCAAGCTTTTCTTTCGTCAAGGAGCCTGACAAAAGGAGATAACTATTTAGCGGATCACTACGTTCACGACTTTCTTGGCTAGCTTCTTGGAATTCTTTTGGTAAAGTTCCCTGACCATAAGTTGCATAAGTAAAGTGAGTCGTCCCATCCTTACTCGGCTCTACGATTCTTCTAGCTATTAAACTCTGTTCTGAGTTTACAAAATTCTCCAATTCCTGTTCAAATACCTCACGCGTCGGTTCCTGAGTATCTTTTTTGACACGAAGTAAGGAAACGGAATCATAGCTTGCAAATAAATATTGTGGCGCACGTAAGACAATAATCCAAGCAAGGAAGAAGCTGAGAAAAAAAGTTGATAATAATATGAATAGTTTCTTCATAGTAGACTCCTTGTATAAGAGAATAATCCTATAGAAAAATATTTTATGTTTTATAAATTCTTAGAATTATTTTCCTAGTTTAATCCATCACACCCTGAGCACCAAGACAACAATACTCTTCAAAAATCTCTTCAAACCGCGTCAACGTCGCCTTGCCGTAGATAT
>NZ_VMMZ01000016.1:0-36134 GCF_013277475.1 Streptococcus sp. k-628 | reverse complement strand
TTTTATACTCTTCGAAAATCTCTTCAAACCACGTCAGCTTCCATCTGCAACCTCAAAACAGTGTTTTGAGCAGCCTGCGGCTAGCTTCCTAGTTTGCTCTTTGATTTTCATTGAGTATAACGATAGTCCTATCATATCACTCAAAATGACTTTCGTCTAATATGTTTTTTTTAAGGCTGTGATAAAAATTTTTTATGGGCAAGAAAAAGCTGCCCGAATAGGACAACTTTTTTCTTATTCAAAGACAAATTGATTGTGATAGAGTTCTGAGTAGAATCCACCTAGTTTCAGAAGTTCATGGTGGTTACCGCGTTCAATGACTTCTCCATCTTTGAGAACAATAATCTGGTCTGCATTGAGGATGGTCTTCAAACGGTGGGCAATGACAAAACTAGTTCTGCCTGCCACAACCGCCTCCATGGCATGCTGAATCTTACTTTCTGTCACCGTATCTACGTTCGAAGTGGCTTCATCGAGAATGAGGACTTCTGGATCTGTCATCAGGGTTCGAGCGATAGAAATCAATTGTTTTTGCCCTGTAGAGAAGATGCTCTGGTCATCATCGATAAGAGTATCGTACTTATCAGGTAAACTTTCGATATAGTCGTGAATATGGGTTGCTTTGGCTGCTGCCTCAACCATTTCTTGACTAGCATCTGGCACACCAAAACGGATATTGTCTCGAATGGTTCCGCTAAATAAGACCGAATCTTGCAAGACAATTCCCACCTTGCTTCTAAGACTATCTAAATCATAGTCCCTAATGTCTTTACCGTCAAAATAAATACCACCAGCATCAACATCATAAAAGCGATTGATGAGGTTCATAATAGTCGTTTTCCCTGAACCTGTCGGACCAACAACTGCTGTCATCTGGCCTTTAGGGGCAGAAATGCTAACATCTTTCAAAATAGGTTTATCAGGCAAGTATGAAAAATCAATATGACGGATTTCGACACCTTCTTGCAACTGAGTGAAGATTGGAGCCTTTTCAGGTCGGATTTCTTCCTCTGCGTCAAACATTTCCTGAATCCGTTCAGCACCTGTAAAGGCTAACTGAAGGCTTCCCCAACTAGCTGCAACTTGGATAATAGGCTGGTAGTACTGCTGTGAAAACTGGGCAAACATAACAATCAAACCTAGGGCTGTACTTGTTTCAATAGACTTATCATTCAAAAGTACAGCTGAACCAGCAAAGATGACGATGGCTGTATTAACCAGACTCATCCCATTCATGACAGGGAAAAGAATTCCTGAGAACATCCTTCCTTTAAAGGTTGCCTTGCGCACGCGCTCATTTTGTTCAAGAAATCCTGCCATCATATCCTCTTGAATTCCTTGCACAATCACGGCTTTTTGGCCTGAAATACTCTCGTCCATATAGGCGTTGAGTTTCCCTACCTCTTTTTGCTGGAGGTTGGTGTATTTGCGTGCCATTTTTACAATAAAAATCAGCATGAGGAAGGCAACTGGTGTGCTGGCAATAGTGATAAGAGCCAGCGTCACATTTCTCGAAAACATGACAAGAATCAGACCAATGTATAAAACAATATTGCTCATGACCTGAATCAAGCTCTCGTTAAAAGCTTGAAGGATATTATCCAAATCACTGGTAAAACGAGACAGGATATCGCCATCTTGTCGGCGG
Source organism: Streptococcus sp. k-628 (assembly GCF_013277475.1). NCBI lineage: Bacteria > Bacillati > Bacillota > Bacilli > Lactobacillales > Streptococcaceae > Streptococcus > Streptococcus sp. k-628. The sequence goes on along the minus strand of NZ_VMMZ01000016.1, from coordinate 34,486 downwards.
TCAAAGAAAGAAACCGTCAAGCGAGCAAGCTTACCGAAGAGGCCTTTGCGCATCTCGTTGGTCGACTCTGCAATCACGCGCGTCATGAGACACATGTATATGACACTGGAGATAAAGAGAACCAAAACCAGCAGGCCAAGATTGACCATGATTCCTGATAGGCTTTGCCAAACAAGTTCTGGATTGCCATCTTGATAAGCTTGAACTAAATTAGCTAGCTGCGTCACCGCTTGTCCAGAAAAGACTGGAAAGAGGGATTGGGCAAGAGTCGCTAGAACAATCATCAGAATGACAACTACAAATGATAACTTATAAACTTTAAAATAATTCCAAAAAAATTGAACTGTTTTCATGTTACTCCTCCTTTCCTTTCTGTGTTTCATAGATTTCACGGTAAACGGCATTGTTGACAACCAAGTCTGCATGCGTACCTTGACCAATCAATCGTCCTTGATCCAGTACCAAAATCTTGTCTGCATGGACAACCGAGCTAATCTTTTGCGCGATGATAATGGTTGTTGTTCCCTTCAAGTCCTTATTCAAGGCTTCTTGCACTAGGCGCTCTGACTTGGCATCCAAGGCCGAGGTCGAATCGTCAAAAATCAGAATACGTGGATTGCTGACAATCCCACGCGCAATCGACATCCGTTGTTTTTGCCCACCCGAGAAATTGGTTCCCCGTTCCTCAACTGGACTTTCAAAGGTTTTCTCCATACGATGAATGAATTCACTGGCTTGGGCAATATTGGCTGCGCGCTCCATTTCAAATAGAGTAGCATCTCCTTTGCCCTGTCTCAGGTTATCTGCAATCGTTCCACTGAAGAGAATGGCACGTTGGAGAACGATAGACACTGTTTTACGCAGGGTTCCTTCACTCACTTCTCGAATATCCTTGCCTCCGATTTTGATGGCCCCTTCCTGTGGATCAAAGAGGCGTGGAATCAATTGAGCCAAGGTTGATTTTCCTGCACCAGTCGCTCCAACTACACCAACCATTTGTCCAGGTTCTATAGTAAAGCTCACATCTTTCAGCATCGGTTCCTTGTCCATTGGATAGGTAAAGGTCACATTTTCAAAGCTAAGACTTCCGACCAACTCTTCATCTGGTACATCCTTGAAGGTCATGGCTGGCTCTGCATCAAGAATTTCTCGAATACGACGCATGGAAATCATGGCACGACTGACAGAATTTCCCAAAAATCCAACCATGACAATGGTAAAGATAATCTGACTTAGGTAATTGACAAAGGAAGCAATGGAGCCAACAACTGACGGATCCGACTGAACCATCCCCGCAACTAGCCAAATAGAGAGGAAGACCGCCCCGTAACCGACCAACATCATGAAAGGTTCCACTACTGAAAAGGCATAACCGATGTAAAGATTTTGACCAAGAAGCTCGTCTGAAACCTCCGTAAACTTAGCAAATTGCTCTTTTTCTTGGACAAAGGACTTGACCACACGAACACCGCGCAGATTTTCCTTGGCAATGGCATTGATGCGCTCAAGAAGGGTTTGAAACTTGGCAAAACGAGGCCCCATCATACCCATCATGATAGCAGTCAAGCCAAAAATCAAGACTACCATGAGAACAATCACCCACCACAGAGAAGGTAGGGTTTGAACCGCCAAGATAAACGAACCGATGAACAAGAGGGGAAGTCTGAACAGAATTTGGAAGGTCATCATGACGACGTTCTGAATCTGGTTGATATCATTTGTCATGCGAACGACTAGATTTCCCGCATTAAATTGTTCAATATTGGCATAAGAAAAGGTTTGGATTTTACGGAAGGCATCCTCTCGAAGATCGGATGAAACTCCTTGGGCAATATAGGCCGCAAGGACAACATTGAGCCCACCAGCAACCAAACCAACCAAGGCCACACCAATCAACCAAGCCCCGATACTATAAATAGCTTCATATTTTCCAGCAAGGAGGGCGTCTAACACTTCCTGCAGATAACGCGGTTGCAAAAGTGAACTAGCAACCATCAAGCCTGTCATCAGGAGCGAAGCCAAGGCCTGCCACTTGTAGGTTTTTATTTTCTGAATCAGCATACTTTCTCCTTAAAAAATAGACAAAAGGGAGCGACAATGCGTCAGCTCCTTTTCATTCTGTTTGTGTGATGTTATTCTAGCAAAAAAGTGGAGGATTGTCAAAGAAGTCTCCTTGATACAGCTAGATTAACTAGTGAGTCTTGGTTTTTATAGTTTCTGTTTTAACTCTACTAAGACATTCATAGCCTGCATAGGTGTCATATTGTAAACATCCAGTTTAGCTAATTCTTCTAGGATAGGATGCTCTTCAGGCTCGTCAAAGAGTGAAATCTGTTCAGTGACAGCACTTGTTTGTCTCATGGGAGCAGGACTCTCTGCTCCTTGATTCTCTAGCTGAGTCAAAATCTTATCCGCCCTTGCTAAAAGGTCTGCTGGCAAGCCAGCAATCTTGGCAACATGGATACCGTAGGATTTATCGGCTGCTCCTGGTTCAATCTTGTGAAGGAAGGTAACCTGCCCATCCTGTTCCAAAGTTGCCACGTGGACATTGACTAAGTGTTGTAAACTAGACTCCAGACTAGTCAACTCATGGTAGTGGGTCGCAAAGAGGGTCTTGGCTCCGATATGTTCATGGATGTATTCGATGATGGACTGAGCAAGAGCCATACCATCATAAGTTGCAGTTCCCCGTCCCAATTCATCAAAGAGAATGAGAGAGTTCTTGGTCGCATGCGAAATGGCATTGTTGGCCTCCATCATCTCTACCATGAAGGTTGATTGACCCGAAACCAAATCATCGGCTGCTCCGATACGGGTAAAAATCGCATCAAAAATCGGTAAATGGGCGCTTTCTGCTGGCACATAAGACCCCAACTGGGCCATAACCGCCGTCATGGCTAATTGACGCATGTAGGTTGACTTACCACTCATGTTTGGCCCTGTAATCAGTTGAATACTGGTATCTTCTGCCATCTGAATCGTATTTGGAATATAGGTCTGAGCTCCCATAACCTTTTCAACGACAGCATGGCGCCCTTTCTGGATATCAATCCGCGAATCATCTCCAAACTCAGGTCGAATCAAATGCTGGGTTTCAGCTACAACCGCCAGACTTTGCAAGACATCAACGGTCGCAATTCCTTGAGCTAAAGCCTGCAAACGCTGGATGTACTTGCTGACCTCTTCACGAATGCGCATAAAAATTTCGTACTCTAGATTAGCTGACTTCTCACGCGCCTCCAACATATCGCCCTCGATACGGGCTAATTCTTCGGTTCCAAAGCGTTCCGAGTTTTTCAGCGTTGCCTTGCGGAAAAAGTGGGGTGGCACATTTCCCAGTTGTGAATTGGTCACATGGAAATAGTAGCCATCCTTTTTATTGTAGTCAATCTTAAGCGTGCTGATACCAGAGTTTTCGCGTTCCTTAGCCTCAATCTCAGCAATCCAACCAGTCCCTTCTCTGAGAACGCGACGGTACTTGTCTAAAGTCTCATCAAATCCAGTCCGGATAATTCCCCCATCTGTAATCACATGAGGAGCTTCAGGAGCAATCGCTGCACTAATCAAGTTCTCCAACTCTGGAATGGCATCTAGTTGTTCGATGAGATAGGCTAGAGCAGGTTGCTCCATCCCTTCTAAAATCGCACGAATCCGTGGCACACTAGACAAGGTAGTCGCCAGCTGCAAGAGGTCCTTTGGATTGGTCTTGCCAAAAGAAACCCGACTAGCCAAGCGTTCGATATCATAAACACCCTTGAGACTGTCTGTCAAATCACTACGCTCAAAGAAGTGGTCAAGAAAGACCTGCACCACCTCTTGACGTTGGATGATTCGTTCCTTATCAATCAAGGGACGATGAATCCAAGAACGCAAGAGACGCATACCCATAGCCGTTTTGGTTTCATCCAAAAGCCAGAAAAGACTGCCTTGTTTCTTGCCTGAACGAGCATTCTCAACCAAATCCAGACTAGCCTTGGTCGCATAATCCATCTGCAAGAAATCCTTGATTTCATAGCGGATAACAGGTTTGAGGTGGTTCAATTCCCTCATCTGGGTTCGATGGACATACTGGAGCAACTTACTAGATGCCGCTTGCTCCACAGCTGCTAATCGTGAATCCAGTAAATGAAGGTCTTCAAAGCCTCCTTTTTCATAGGAAAGTACCAGATTCATCTGACGACTAAGGATTTGTTCCTCTTCCTCAGACAAGTCATAGCCCAGCACCACTTCTCGTGCCTTGAGATTACGGATTTCCCCACAAACCAGCGTGAAATCCAAAAGACCTGTCACATAAAAGTCACCCGTCACCAGGTCCATATAAGCTAGGCCAAATTGATTGCCTTCGCGGTCTATGGCAACCAAAAAATTATTCTGACTGTCCGGCTTACTGCTATCAACCACTGTCCCTGGCGTAATGACCTGAACAACCTCTCGTTTCACAACCCCAACTGCTTGTTTAGGATCTTCCATCTGCTCTGCGATAGCCACCTTATAACCCTGCTCAATCAAGACATCAATGTACTGTTGGGCAGAATGATAGGGAACACCCGCCATAGGAATCGGATTGTCGGCATTCTTGTTGCGACTCGTTAAGGAAATTTCCAGAATCTGCGCAGCATTGACCGCATCCTCATAAAATAATTCATAAAAATCACCCATCCGAAAGAGCAAAAAAGCATCTGGATATTGCTTTTTTATATCCACATACTGTTGCATGCCGGGTGATAGCTTTTCTGTCGCCATTTTCCGTCTCTCCTTGTCAAAAATAAGTCTTGAGAGCAACTCCCAAGACCTTACTTATCTTTCATCAAATCTAGCAAACGATCTTCCATGAGTTTGGCAACGTGCTGGTCTCGACAAATGACCAATAAGGTATTGGCACCAGCAACTGTTCCTAAAATCCATTCATCCTTGTTTGCATCTACAATATTTGCCAAAACAGAGGCTTCTCCCAGTTTGGTATGAAGCACCAAGGTAAACTCTGCTCTCGCAACACCTTCTAAATGATGAGACAAAAATTCCACCAAATCAATCTTTTCTGTCTCATTTGCTAGTACATAATACACCATATCATTTTTCTTGACCTTGGTCAAGCCGATTTCGCGCAAATCACGAGACAGGGTTGTCTGCGTCACAAAAACATTATGCGCCTCCAACCGATCTTGAATTTCTTTTTGTGTACTTAATTTCTCCTCAGTAATCATTTTTTTTATTAACTGATGACGATCTCTTTTTCTCATAAAATCCTCTTATGTGAATATTTATAACTATTTTTATAACTATATTATACCAAAAAAATAGGAGATTTCAAAAATTTTTTCTTCTTTCTTTAAAATTGTGATAAAATAGTAGAAAAGTCCAAAAAGGAGCTCTTAATGAATACAAAAGAATTGATTGCTAGCGAATTGGCTAGCGTCATTGATAGCCTAGACCAAGAGGCTATTTTAAATTTACTGGAAACCCCTAAAAACTCAGAAATGGGAGACATCGCTTTCCCTGCTTTTTCTCTTGCAAAAGTCGAACGTAAAGCACCTCAAATGATTGCGGCTGAACTGGCTGAAAAAATTAACAGCCAAGCCTTTGAAAAGGTTGTCGCAACAGGACCTTACGTTAACTTTTTCCTTGATAAATCTGCCATTTCTGCTCAAGTATTGCAAGCTGTTATCACTCAAAAAGAACACTATGCTGACCAAACTATTGGCAAACAAGAAAATGTTGTTATCGATATGTCTAGTCCCAATATCGCTAAACCATTCTCTATTGGTCACCTGCGCTCAACTGTCATCGGAGATAGCTTATCACATATCTTCCAAAAAATCGGTTATCAAACGGTCAAGATCAACCATTTGGGAGACTGGGGTAAACAGTTTGGGATGCTGATTGTTGCCTACAAAAAATGGGGTGACGAAGAAGCTGTAAAAGCTCATCCAATTGATGAACTTCTTAAACTCTATGTCCGCATCAATGCTGAAGCTGAAAATGACCCTAGCTTGGATGAAGAAGCACGCGAATGGTTCCGTAAACTTGAAAATGGAGACGAGGAAGCTCTCGCTCTTTGGCAATGGTTCCGTGATGAAAGTTTAGTAGAATTTAACCGTCTTTACAATGAATTGCAAGTCGAATTTGACAGCTACAATGGGGAAGCCTTCTACAACGATAAGATGGATGCTGTTGTAGACATTCTTTCTGAAAAAGGCCTTCTTGTTGAATCAGAAGGTGCCCAAGTTGTGAATCTTGAGAAATATGGAATTGAACATCCAGCCCTTATCAAGAAATCTGATGGTGCAACTCTCTATATCACACGTGACTTAGCTGCAGCCCTTTACCGTAAAAACGAATACCAATTTGCTAAATCTATCTATGTCGTTGGTCAAGAGCAATCTGCCCACTTTAAACAGCTCAAAGCTGTTTTGCAAGAGATGGGCTACGATTGGAGTGACGACATTACCCATGTTCCTTTTGGTTTGGTTACAAAAGAAGGGAAGAAACTCTCTACTCGAAAAGGGAATGTCATCCTGCTAGAACCTACTGTTGCAGAGGCTGTTAGCCGTGCCAAAGCCCAAATCGAAGCTAAAAATCCTGAATTGGAAAATAAAGACCAAGTAGCGCATGCTGTTGGGGTTGGAGCCATTAAATTCTATGACCTCAAAACCGACCGTACAAATGGATACGACTTCGACTTAGAGGCTATGGTATCCTTCGAGGGTGAAACTGGACCTTACGTTCAATATGCCTACGCTCGTATCCAATCGATCTTACGCAAAGCCGATTTCAAACCAGAAACAGCTGGCAACTATAGCTTGAATGATACTGAAAGCTGGGAAATCATTAAACTCATTCAAGACTTCCCACGTATTATCAACCGTGCGGCAGATAACTTTGAACCTTCTATCATTGCTAAATTTGCAATTAACCTAGCTCAATCCTTTAACAAATACTATGCACATACACGTATCTTGGATGAAAGCCCAGAACGCGACAGCCGTCTAGCCCTCAGCTACGCAACCGCAGTCGTTCTCAAAGAAGCCCTTCGCTTGCTTGGAGTAGAAGCGCCAGAGAAGATGTGATTCAGTACTAACAATTGGAACTAAAGTTCCTAATTGTTAGACGCTAGCCGCTTATATGCGGACTAGCTAACTGCTTCACTAGCCATGGACTCTAAATATAATCGATTTAGAGTCCATGACGTCGTAACTAGAGACACTTGTCTAAACGCTTTACTAATTCATCTAACCAAATAATATCGATTTGGTTAGGTTCATGTCGTAATATTTTAAATTACTTGATTGCAAAATAATCTAAGTAACTTACACTAAAGCCTATACGTAATTTGGTTTAGAGGCCTATCAAAAATCTTATCAAGTTTTGCTGACTTGTTCTGCTATTTTAGGTCCACTAAATCGATTTACTCACTACTACTTCTTTATCATACAGGGAGATTTCCTATGAGCCAATATGCTTATGTCCTCGTTGTGATTAGCTTGGTTTTCCTTTTTCTGCTCAATAAGTACGAGAAGGAGAGACTGCAAAGGCTCTACCAAGAACAACTTTTGAAGGATGAAACATTTAGGGCTGACATCAAGGAGAAAATTCACACGACTGAAAATATCAATGATGTCATTGCTTACATCAATAAAACTTATCATCTGGGAATGTTGCTATCAAAAGACATTACAGATCAATTGAAATAAACCTAACTATACTATAACGAATATAAAAACCGAGACTGAGAGTTTAATACTGAGTCTCGGTTTTTAGTATGTTCAGTTGAAACAAGTGTTGAAAACTTGTTGTAGCAATTCTAATATAGGGATGGATAGACTTTTAAAAATATCATTTACAAATATTTTTAAAGAAATTAAACTCCCTATATTTACTATTCTTATAGACTGTTAAATCAACATCCTCTACAACTTCTTTCACATCTATATTGACATCATAGGGCAAAGAAAGAAAATCTAAATTATAAAATTCTGTACTCATCTCTTTTAAAATAAGAAGGTCTAACAAGTAGTCCTCCACTCTGATTTCAACTTGAATTGTCTTAGACATGAAATTTTTTAGAATCATAAAGTCCTTTACTTGCTTTCTTTTAGGACTGATATACTCAAATCTTTTTCGTTCAAAAATAATTTTCTCCAAATGTTACACCATGTCAATAATATAATTTTCTAAATAACTGCAGAAGCAATTCTTCTTTTTAATGCCGGCTTCATTAAAATTTCCCTTGTTTAATTCTTCCAAAAATTTTTGAAATAGTGCAAATAAAAGCTCCTAGTAAAAATTCCTGTAGGAAAAATCCAAAATAAGTTCCTAACTGTAAATTTCTATTGAATGTAAATACGGAAGTTTCAGATTGAATCGTATTTTGTTCTATAAGCGTCATAGGAGTAACTCTGAAAATTCCAAACATCATTAAAGCATAGATTATTCCAAAAATAATTAATAACACCCAGCTGTGCTTACTTCTAGAAGAAATACTTCCCGATAACAAAGCTAATAATATTGACGGTATAATTTGTGCAAATAGCATAAATTGAAAAAGATTAAAATTATCTAGTGTAAAAAAACATATTGTAAATTCCACAATTAGCAATAGAGAAAATACTCTATCTATTTTTGTAAATTTCATTCTACCTCCTTTAAATTCACATCCATCATTACCTTAGACCTTCAATAACATTTTTATTTGCTGCAACCATTGCAGGCATAATACTAAATACAATTCCAAATACACCCGTTGTGAATAGAGTAATCAAAATATGATCCAGAGTTAATGTCGTAACAAAACCACTCATATTCATTAAAATAACAAATAATGTCGCTACTCCAATACCAGCTATAGCTCCCATAATCGATAAAAGAGTCCCCTCCATCATATATGATTGATAAATATCAGATTTTTTAGCTCCCAAAGCTCGACGAATCGCTATCTCCTTGCTACGTTCGCTAACAGAAGACAACATAGCATTCATAACCCCAAAACCAGCTACAAAAATTGAAATGCTTGATAAAAGTGCAATGAAATTTAATATTGTAGTAGCTTGAGCCTTTGTTTCCTCATATACCCTTCTATTATCTATATATGCATAGGTTCCTTCCTTTCGGAATGTTCCATAAGTATCTAAAGCAGATAAAGCCTTATTAATATTCTCCAACTGATTAGTTTCTACTACTAATTCATCAAAATATTCCCTTCCTCCTAAAAGTAACTCTTTGATTTCATTGGTAACCAATAAAGAAGGTAATCTTTCATTAACAGCTGATCCATAATATATTGCCTGAATTGGATATTCTTTTCCAGATATATTGATAGTCTCTCCTAAAAAAGTTTCAATATTTTCCTTTCGAGTCAATGACATGAGAGCCTTATCGCTAATAGCGACACCGCCATCTAGTTCCTCTAATGCTCTTCCTTTTAATAAAGCAGGCACAACTAAACCATTCTTATTCAAATCGCCCAATGTTCGAAAACTAAGATTCTGCTTAGAATCATTAAAATACGTTTCAGCATACAAAGCATAAGAGCTGGAAGAAAGTCTTGCATGTTTTCCAATAGTTTGCTCAACCAATTGTTTATCTTCCTGTGTAAACCCTCTAATATCCAACATATTCTGAGGAGTATAAGTCATTGTTGCTGTGTCTTCTTCTATCTTTAAATCATTACCTAATGTAGAAGTTGTATAGGAAGAACTTGATAGTATTACTAATAAAACAAATGTTGCCACTGTGATGGCTAAGGATGTCAGAATACTTTGTCTTTTATTCCTCTTTAACAACTTTAGAGTATCTATTAACAGCTTTTTAAACTTCATGTAATCCTTCTCCTTCAGATGTTAGATACCCATTTTTCATTCGATACCTTGTTCTACAATGACTGGCAACAAACTCATCGTGAGTTACTACAATAATTGTCGTTCCAGAATGATTCAAATTTTGTAGAATTTGCAATATCTCATTCCTATTTTTCTCATCTAATGCACCTGTAGGTTCATCCGCTATAAGAAATCTAGGTTTATGAGCAAGAGCTCTAATTAAAGCAACTCGTTGCTTCTGTCCGCCTGATAAATGACTTGGGTACTCATTCATCTTATCTATAAGCCCTAAGTCTTGTAATAAACTATCAATGTATTCTATATCTGGCTGTTGGTCAGAATATAGGAATGATAATAAAATATTTTCTTTAACAGTATATTCATCAATAAGATGAAATTGTTGAAAAACAAATCCAATATCACGATTACGGTAACTTGCTTGTTGATTTTCATTTAACTTCTCAATACTTTTTCCGTCTAATATATATTCTCCTTCAAATTCAGAATCAATCAGTCCCAAAATATTGATAAATGTCGATTTGCCCGAACCTGATGGTCCCATTATCGATACAAATTCTCCTTCAACTACCTTAAAATTTATTTCTCTTAAGACATTATTTTTTAGCGTCCCTTGTCCGTAACTTTTACTAATATTTTTTAGTTCTAACATAGACCTTCCTATTCTATCTTTATTATTTATAAATCCAAAAAATGGCAACAACTAGCACTAACATATTTTCTCTCCTTATTTTTTCTACAGGATTATTATACTTCTATGTTACACATTCGCCAAGGTCATAAATGTCACTAATTTTAACAACTTATCTACTAATGAGTACTCAATTAGTATAAAAAGAAACTAGATACGAACTCAATCTAAGGGAAAAACATAATAACTCTTTAAACGATAAAACGCATAATATCAAGTTTTTAAACACCTGATATCATGCGTTTTTATGATTTCGAAAACTTTCTCGCGGTCTTTTTAACTAATGACATTTTTGTCACTTTTTTTATTTTCTAATGTTTATTTTTAAAAAAATCTTGGAGGTCATGTTGCCATTGTTTTTCTAGCTGTTCTATCAAATGACTATTATCAATCATTCTAGCAAATACTTTTGCTTCTTGAAAATAATTTTCAGCTACTGGATAATCTTTTTTTACAAATAATGCATAGCGCCACTCCCATAGTCGAATAATTGGTTTTTTCTGATAGTCGTATGATTTTGAGGTAATTTCATTTAATTTGTAAAGAATATCTTCAAATTGACTGTAATTAGCAATTTTTTCAAATATTCCTAACAACAAAAGTAATGAATCTCTGATTAGAAATGAATATTCAATATCAAACATCTCAACTTGTTGTAAAATTTTATCAGCTATTACTAAGAAGGTATTCACTTCAATCTCATTTATGATTGTATCTTGGTGTACTAATCTTACCAAAAATAGCTTTATGATTAAAATATCGTTAACTTCATATTTTGATTTCAACAAAATGTGATCGAAATACTCTTGTAAAATCATTCCTAAATTGCTATCATCATTCCACCAACCAAAGTCATCATATGCTTGTAAAACATCTATGATAAACCTTTCTTCCTCAGGAAGTCTATCATAATACTCTTCAAAAATCTTATCAAAAACACTCTCTTTCTTTTGGGCGATAGTTTCATCTTCGTATGTAGGAGTCCTCATCAAGAAATACTTCAATTCTAGGTATTCCTTATCCAACTCTATATAACTTGGCATCAACTTGTAATCTTCAACCCCCAAACGCTCAGCGATATATTTTAACTTTGTTAGTGTTGGTCTGGATTCTCCATTTTCAATTCTAATTAATTGACGGATACTTAATTCAGACTCATCACCACAAAATTCTGAACGACTGATTTTTTTAGCCAAACGTAATCTTTTAATTTTTTCGCCAAACTCTCGCAACCTACAAGAACCTCCTGAGTTGTTTACCTCTATTATAGCATATACTGAATCAAACTATCTATCAGATTTCTTCTCACTTTAACTAAAGACTAAGACTTTAATACTGAGTCTCGGTTTTTATATATTTTTCAAGTCACAAAGCCACCACTATCCCAGCAATGCAAGTGCAAAATCCCCTAGAATATGATAGAATAAGAGAAAGAACTCTATCAAGGAGGAAATCATGGAAAAACAAACCATCGCCGTCTTGGGGCCTGGTTCTTGGGGAACTGCCCTTTCACAAGTCTTAAATGACAATGGACACGAGGTACGTATTTGGGGAAATCTTCCCGAGCAAATCAATGAAATTAATACACACCATACTAATAAACACTACTTTAAAGATGTCGTTCTAGACGAAAATATCATTGCCTACACTGACTTAGCAGAGGCATTAAAAGATGTGGATGCGATTTTGTTTGTCGTCCCAACAAAAGTGACACGACTTGTTGCCCAACAAGTTGCACAAACCTTGGATCATAAGGCTATCATCATGCACGCATCAAAGGGATTAGAACCTGACAGCCATAAACGATTATCAACCATTCTTGAAGAAGAAATTCCTGAACATCTCCGCAGTGATATTGTCGTTGTTTCAGGTCCTAGTCATGCAGAAGAGACTATTGTGCGTGACCTGACTTTAATCACTGCTGCTTCTAAAGATTTACAAACAGCTCAATACGTTCAAGAACTCTTTAGTAATCACTACTTCCGACTTTATACCAATACGGATGTTATTGGAGTTGAAACCGCTGGTGCTCTTAAAAACATTATCGCTGTCGGTGCTGGAGCTTTACATGGTTTAGGATTTGGTGACAATGCCAAGGCAGCCATCATCGCTCGAGGCTTGGCAGAAATTACCCGCCTAGGGGTAGCACTCGGAGCCAGTCCATTGACCTATAGTGGCTTGTCTGGTGTAGGAGATTTGATCGTAACGGGAACCTCCATCCACTCTCGTAACTGGAGAGCTGGAGATGCCCTTGGTCGTGGAGAATCCCTAGCTGATATCGAAGCCAATATGGGCATGGTGATTGAAGGAATTTCAACGACCCGAGCAGCCTATGAACTAGCCCAAGAACTTGGAGTTTATATGCCCATTACACAGGCCATTTACCAAGTTATCTACCACGGAACCAATATCAAAGATGCCATTTATGACATCATGAACAATGAATTTAAAGCAGAAAATGAGTGGTCTTAACCCTCTAGAGAAAGGATTCTTATGGCACTGAAAGTTAGAAAAGCAGTCATTCCTGCCGCTGGACTAGGAACTCGATTTTTACCAGCAACCAAGGCTCTTGCCAAAGAAATGTTGCCAATTGTAGACAAACCAACTATCCAGTTTATCGTGGAAGAGGCTCTCAAATCAGGTATTGAAGATATTCTGGTTGTCACTGGTAAATCAAAACGTTCTATTGAGGACCACTTTGACTCAAACTTTGAGCTTGAATACAATCTTAAGGAAAAAGGCAAAACGGATTTGTTAAAATTGGTAGATGAAGCAACTGGTATGCGCCTCCATTTCATTCGCCAAACTCACCCTCGTGGTCTTGGAGACGCTGTCTTACAAGCCAAAGCTTTTGTGGGGAATGAACCCTTCGTTGTTATGCTGGGTGATGACCTTATGGACATCACAGATGAGAATGCCGTTCCTTTGACAAAACAATTGATGAATGATTACGAAAAGACACACGCATCAACCATTGCTGTCATGCCCGTACCACACGAAGACGTTTCATCATATGGGGTTATCGCTCCTCAGGGTGAAGGGATTAATGGTCTCTACAGTGTCGAAACTTTCGTTGAAAAACCAGCTCCCGAAGATGCACCAAGTGATTTAGCAATTATCGGTCGCTATCTTCTGACACCAGAAATTTTTGATATCCTCGAAAAGCAAGCTCCTGGTGCTGGAAATGAAATCCAGCTTACCGATGCTATAGATACTCTCAATAAAACTCAGCGTGTTTTTGCTCGTGAATTTATAGGAGCTCGTTACGACGTTGGAGATAAATTCGGCTTTATGAAAACATCTATTGACTACGCCCTCAAGCACCCACAAGTCAAAGATGACTTGAAAGATTACCTCATCCAACTTGGAAAAGAATTGGCTGAGAAGGAATAATACTCTTCGAAAATCTCTTCAAACCACGTCAGCGTCGCCTTACCGTATATATGGTTACTGACTTCGTCAGTCTTATCTGCAACCTCAAAACAGTGTTTTGAGCAACCTGCTGCTAGTTTCCTAGTTTGCTTTTTGATTTTCATTGAGTATAAAATAAAAAGATAAGGTTCAAAAAATGCCTTATCTTTTTTCATTACACAACTATTATTATAAGCTCGTCACATTCCCATTCCCTTGTAGAGAAGTAAGACTGCGAGTCCTACGAACAACACTAACGCTACCAGTCTCTGACTAGCGCCATACATCCGTCTTTCTCCTCTAACTGGAAAGATAACTGCTAGAAATGCGCCACCAACTGCACCTCCGATATGACCTGCTAGACTGATTCCTGGAATCAGAACACTTCCAATAATGTTAATCACAAAAAGTGTCAGATAAGATTGCCCCAACTGCTGGATATAAGGATTACGCGTTGCATAGCGAAGAACAATAATCGCAGCAAATAGCCCATAGAGAGAAGTAGAAGCTCCTGCTGCTAAGGATTTTGGACTAAATACAAAAACAAAGAGATTGCCCATCATTCCAGATAAGAGATAGAGAAAGCAAAACTTCTTGGATCCGAAAATCTCCTCTACTTGCCTACCAAGATAATAGAGCGAAAGCATATTAACAATGAAATGCTCCCACCCAATATGAACAAAAATAGCAGAGAAGAGACGCCAAACCTGCTCGGGAAAGAGCCGAATAACAGGCCCATACATAGCTCCAAATCGAAATAGGGTATCTGCCCTGTAAAAGTTTCCTCCTGTGGTCACCAACATTAGTAGAAATACCAAGGTCGTCACTAAGAGGAAGAAACTCGTCACAGGGTAACGCCTATCAAAGATTTCTTTCATCAATCAGAACCTCCTGAACAGGAATATCATGCTTTTCAGGGATAAAGTCCTGAACTTGATAATGATAAACCGTACTCAAAGTATGACCAGTAAACTGTTCCAGATAGCGGTCATAATAACCTCCACCATAGCCAATCCGATAGCCCTTTGTCGTAAAAGATAACCCCGGAACATGAATCAAATCAATCTGAGAGGCATCCACCACTTCCAAATTTCCCTGTGGTTCCAGTAAGCCAAAGGAAGTTTTTACCAACTGCTGCGGATCATAGACCACAAAGTCCATGCGCCCTTTGGGATAAGTTTTAGGTATCAGAACCTTCTTGCCGTCTTTCAGAGCTTGCTCAATCAATTCCTGCGTTTGAAACTCATGAGGAAAAGAGAGATAGGTTGCGATGACCTTGGCTTCTTGGTAGAAGGGATGTTTCAAAAATTGATCCGTTAAAGCTTGATCCATAGCCTCTTTTTGCTCTCGAGGTAAAGCCTTCATTTCTTGTAAGACTTGCTTACGTAATTCCGATTTCATAGACAAGCCCTCTACTCTGATGCCTTCTTTTTCAAGAAACTAGAGACCGCATTCACCCCAATAGCTAATGCTTCTTCCTTAGGACTCATCTGAGGGTGATGAAGGGCATAGGGACTATCAATACCTAGCCAGAACATAACGCCATCAACTTTTGAAAGGAGATAACCAAAGTCTTCACCTGTCATAGCAGGCTCGATATCAATCAACTCGATTCCGGCTTTTTCTTCAAAGAAATCCATCAGTTCACGCGCCAAGGCTGGATTGTTCTCAACAGGCAGGTAACCACCTTGTTTGAGTTCCACTTCAACTTCCATATCAAAGGCAGCTGCAACTCCTTCTGCAACTGTTTTGACCCGCTTTTGCACCAAGAGGCTCATATCCTGAGTTAAGGCACGAATAGTTCCATGTAAAAAGGCTGTGTCTGTGATGACATTGTTGGTTGTTCCAGCCTGGAAAACTCCAAAGGTCACCACCGCTCCCTCGATTGGGTTGACATTGCGGCTGACAACTGACTGCACCTGGGTCACAAAGTAACTAGCGGCCACCAAGGCGTCATTGGCTTCATGCGGAAAGGCTGCATGTCCTCCTTTACCTTTGAAACGAATCTTCACCTCGCAAGTTCCTGCAAAGAGTGTATGAGTATTGGTCGCAATCTGTCCAACTTTTAAATCTGGACGGACATGGAGACCATAAAATTGGTCTGGCAACCAGTCTCCAAAAGCGCCATCCTCATACATAAGCATGCCACCAGCTTCATTCTCCTCAGCAGGCTGAAATAGGAAGAGCAAATTATTTTTAGGTTGTTCCTCGAGGGCGCGCTCGAGACAGCCTAAAGCAATGGTCATGTGGAAATCATGGCCACAAGCATGCATGCGACCTTGGTGCTGAGAGGCAAAAGGAAGGCCTGTTTGTTCAACGATAGGCAGACCATCAATATCTGTCCGCCAACCAATGGTCCGCTCTGGCTGACTTCCCTGCAAATAAACCAAAATCCCTGTCCGCCAAGTACGAACTTGAACAAAATTCTTGCCCGCAGTCAATTTCTCAATCACATCCAGCAAGTAAGCCTGAGTCTTGAACTCCTCCAAGCCAATCTCTGGAATCTGGTGCAAATCTCGTCTAGTCTGAATCAAATCTAACATCTATCTGTCCTCCTATATAGCAGAAAGAGGCTGGAAGAAGAGTTCCGCCTCTTTATTACTTTTACAATTACAAGGTACGAAGCGCATCTTCTAGCGCTGTTTTTTGTTGGGTTTGGGCATCAATCTCTTTGATGATACGAGCTGGAACACCTGCTACTACCACGTTTTCTGGAACATCTTGGGTAACAATAGCTCCTGCTGCGACAACTGAACCACTACCGATTTGGACTCCTTCGATAACCACTGCATTGGCCCCGATAAGAACATTGTCTCCTACACGCACTGGTTCTGCGCTAGCTGGCTCAATCACACCTGCAAGAACCGCACCTGCACCAACGTGACTGTTTTTCCCAACGATGGCACGGCCACCAAGGATAGCCCCCATGTCAATCATGGTTCCTGCACCGATTTCAGCACCGATATTGATAACTGCTCCCATCATGATAACAGCATTGTCACCAATTTCAACCTGGTCACGGATAATAGCACCTGGCTCAATACGAGCGTTGATATCACGTTTGTCTAGCAAAGGAACTGCAGAATTGCGAGCGTCTTGCTCAACAACATAGTCTTGATTTTCTACCAAACCATCAAGAAGCGGAGCCACGTCCTTCCAGTCTCCAAATAGGACATTCCCTAGTTTGACAACAGAGCTTGGTACAGCAGTTGCGAGTTGTCCCTCAAAGGTTACTTTCACACTGGTTTTCTTTTCAGCATTGGCGATAAATTGGATAATTTCTTGTGCGTTCATTTTTGTAGCAGTCATAAAAGGCCTCTCATTCTTTATAATGATACCTATTCTACCAAAAAAGGCCTCAAATTTGAAGCCTTTTTGTCTGTTTTTAGGTATGATTTTTTAGGGATGTGAGATAAAACGTGCTGTCGGTAAAAGCAAGCCCCTACCGATACAACCTAAAAACAATCTTCACAACTATCTCCCCGTGTTTTATTGACTATTCTAGTATAGCACACTTTTAGAATTAAGAAAAGACTTTTTATCTACTTTCTTTCGCTTCTTCTATAGACAAAAATATCATAGGCAAAATAATCAAGGCCATAGCTAGAAGAAGTGACCAATCCACTACCAATCCTAAGAACAAAACACTCAAGAGAGCAGAAGAGAGAGGTTCACTGGCACTGATAACGGAAACCACCAAAGGAGAAACCAAGGACACAGCCTTCATGGAAATAAAAAAAGCAAAAGCCGTCCCAAAGAAAGCGATAATGAGGCAAATCAAGATACTCCAAATATCAAGAGTAAAGGAAAGCTGGTAAACCGGCGAGAGGACATTGCTAAATAAACCGGCCAAAATCATTCCCCACCCGACCGTGGGTACAAAACCATAGCGCTTCGCGAAAGGCTGGGGTAGGATAACATTAAACATAACACCCATGGCACTCAGCAAACCCGTCACAAGTGCTAGTGGTGTCATGGATAATTGAGAGAGATCTCCCTTTGTCGCCATCAGGCAAACACCCAACATGGCAACCAAAACATAAAAAATAGCGCTTTTTGACGCTCGTTTTTGATAAACCAAGCGATTGTAAAAGAGGATAAAGACAGGGCTGATAAACTGTAAAATAGTCGCTGTAGCAGCATTAGAAAATTCTACACAGAGATAGAAAAAATACTGGACTGAGAAAATTCCCAAAATAGCGTAGGCCAAAAAGGGCAGGTAATTTTTCTTATCTCGCCAAATATCTAGCACTTGTGATTTTAATTGCATTGCAGACCAAATGAGCACAAGACTTCCTGCCAGTGTTAAACGCATAGAGGTAATCCAGCCAGAGGACACCTGATAATGAGTAAAGAAATACTCTCCTAAAATCCCACAAATTCCCCAGATTAAGCCAGATAAGAGCGAATAAATGGTTCCTTTAACAATCTTTTTCTGATACTGATTCATACCTTTATTGTAACACGAAAGGAAAAAAGAAAAAAGTGGCAATCAATTGATTAGCCACTTCATTTAGCACAGTTTATAGAACTTATCGTCTCGCCCTTGAAGAAGAAGGTCGTGTAGTACTTGAGTTACTGCTATCGCTAGAACTACTACTTGAACTGCTGGAGCTTGATGGAGTTGGTAGACTCCCCACAATGCTTGACCAAGCATTTTGATAATCCGCATCACTTCCGCCAATAGCAAAGCGATAACTGGTCGTTGGCGCTCCTGCCTTATTAGCCCAATAGCTGGTAACAGTCGAACCTGTGACCTCTACTTCTTTTCCTTCAACAGAAACCTTCCCTGGTTTTTGACCTGTTGATTTCAAGACTTCGGATTTTACGACACTAGGATCTAAAGCGAAGCGCTCGTTCCCCCAAATGCTTGGTGAGGCTTGCTGAATCGTATTTACCAGATGAGCCATGTAATTAGAGTTATTGGAATAACCTGCTCTACGTGACAATGAATGATTATCATCATGCCCAATCCAGCCGCCTAGGGTTAATCTAGGTGTCGAAAGCATGAGCCACATATTTTCGTCTTGGTTGGTTGTACCAGTCTTCCCAATCCAATCTGCATTAGCCAGAGTAGGATTTAAAGAAGTCAGATTCGTCTTGAAGGTTGTTGTCACACGAGAGGATAGAACTTCTCGCAACAAGCCCTGCATAATTGTAGCAGTAGCTTTTGAATAGACTTGAACTGGTTTATCCTGATACTCATACACCACTCTACCATCTGCTGCTTCAATTTTAGAAATCACATGTTTTTTATGATATAGACCATTATTAGCCAAGGTCTGATAACCATTGGTATGCTGGGCAACTGTGACTTCAATACCACCACCCATCGGCAAGCTCTCAATACCGTACTCAGGAATCTCGTAGCCCATCTTTTCCATATAACCCTTGACATCAACACCCTTTTCACGAAGCATACGATAGGTCCAGTAAGCAGGGATATTCCATGAATAGTTCAGAGCTTCTCCCAAGGTCATCATTCCTGTTCCCTTGCTATTAGCATACATAATCGGATTGCCATTAGCAAAGTTTGTTGGATAGTTAGATAGAATCGTTTCGCTTCCCATCAAGCCCTGGTCAATAGCAATACCGTAGGCCAGCAAAGGCTTGGTAGTAGAAGCTGGTGAGCGCTTGGTATCAAAGGCATGATTATTTTGATTTTCTTGATAATTACGACCACCCACAAAGCCTAGAATAGCACCTGTTTGGTTGTCCATCAAGACATTCCCTACTTCTACACGACCTGTTCCATCGTCTAAAAGATAGCCATAGTCAGCAACCGCACTTTGCATGGCAGAATGAATTTTCTGGTCTATGGTAGTAGTAATTTTATAACCACCATTTTCAATTTCCTTGGCTGCCAAATCGCGATAAAACTTCTGAGTTGCCTCATTTTTCAACTCCTTAACGGAGACATTATCTCTCTGAGCTAGATAGTCATACATACGTTCTTGAGCTTCTGCCAAAGTTGTAAAGTATAAATAGTCTCGTGAAATTCCTGTGACCGTGCCCGATGGTAAAAAGTCCTGTTTAAGGTCATAATCCTTGTATTGAGAATACTCGTCTTTGCTTAAGGCACCTGTACGATACATACTGTAAAGAACTGCCTTAGCCCGTCTTAAGCCAATTTCTAGGTCTTCATCACTCTTCAACTCTCCAGTATTTTCATAGGGAGAGTAAGTAATGGGACTCTGTGGAAGTCCTGCTAAAAATGCTGCTTGAGGAACCGTCAACTGACTGGCATCTACACCGAAAATCCCCTCAGCTGCCTGCTGAGCCCCTGCAATATTCTGTCCCTTATTATTTCGGCCAAAAGGAGCCACATTGAGATAGGTCGTTAAAATCTCATCCTTATTCATGGCGCGTTCCAAGGCAAGAGCATCCACAATCTCTGTCGCCTTACGGGCCAAGGTCGGCGCATCCCCAACCACCTGCTGTTTAATCAGTTGTTGGGTCAAAGTTGAACCCCCACTAGAGGAACCCAAACCTACAAATTTCCCCAAGGTCGCACGAATCACTGCCTTGGGTACTACACCCTTATGTTCTTTAAAGTGTTCATCTTCCGTCGCAATGATAGCCTTCTTCAGATTTTCCGAAATTTGCTCAGATGAGATAGAAGTGCGCAACAAATCACTCTCTATGGAAGCAATTACCGTCCCATCCGCATAGGTAATCTCTGAAATAGAAGAGATGTCCTTGACCTGATGTACCAATTCTTCTGTCTGAGGCACCCGTACCTTGTCAAATAAGGCCACTCCGTACCCCAAAGCAATCCCAGCTCCCAACATTCCTCCTAGAAAACCGAGCACAAAGAGCAAGTTAAATAAAGCTTTTATACTCAGTAAAATAGCTGGAAAAATGGCTGGCTTCTCTAAGGATTTAGATTTTTGGACACTTGAACCTTTCTTGCCAGGTCTAGCTGATTTTTTATGTTTTTGCTGGAAAAATTCCAGCATTTTTCGTTTTAATTCATTTAATTGATTTTGCATGGATTTCCTCACTTTATCTATTATACCACAAAAGAGAAACTTTCAATAAAATAGCCACTTTCTTCCCTATTCTGCTAGGCTATTGCCCAAGTTTGTGATACAATAGGTAGAAACAATAATTTTAAAAAGGAGAAAAGACACATGCACATTTTTGATGAGCTAAAAGAGCGTGGTTTGATTTTTCAAACGACTGATGAAGAAGCTTTGCGTAAAGCCCTAGAAGAAGGTCAAGTTTCTTATTATACTGGCTACGATCCAACTGCTGACAGCCTTCACCTAGGCCACCTTGTCGCAATCTTGACAAGTCGTCGCTTGCAACTAGCAGGTCACAAACCTTATGCGCTCGTTGGCGGTGCTACAGGTCTCATCGGAGATCCGTCCTTCAAAGATGCTGAACGTAGTCTCCAAACAAAAGACACAGTAGAGGGCTGGGTCAAGTCTATCCAAGGACAACTTTCTCGTTTTCTTGACTTTGAAAACGGCGAAAATAAAGCTGTCATGGTCAACAACTACGACTGGTTTGGCAGCATCAGCTTCATTGACTTCCTCCGTGATATTGGAAAATACTTCACTGTCAACTACATGATGAGTAAGGAATCTGTTAAAAAACGGATCGAAACAGGAATTTCTTACACTGAGTTCGCTTACCAAATCATGCAAGGTTACGATTTCTTCGTCCTTAACCAAGACCATAATGTCACTCTTCAAATCGGTGGTTCTGACCAGTGGGGAAATATGACAGCTGGTACGGAATTGCTTCGTCGTAAGGCTGACAAGACTGGCCACGTTATCACTGTTCCATTGATTACAGATGCAACTGGTAAGAAATTTGGTAAATCAGAAGGAAACGCAGTTTGGCTCAATCCTGAAAAGACTTCCCCATACGAAATGTACCAATTTTGGATGAACGTTATGGACGCAGACGCTGTTCGCTTCTTGAAAATCTTTACTTTCTTGTCACTTGATGAGATTGAAGACATCCGCAAACAGTTTGAAGCGGCTCCACACGAACGCTTGGCTCAAAAAGTCTTGGCTCGTGAAGTCGTTACACTTGTTCACGGCGAAGAAGCCTACAAAGAAGCCCTCAACATCACTGAGCAGCTCTTTGCAGGAAACATCAAAAACCTTTCTGTCAAAGAGCTCAAACAAGGACTTCGTGGCGTACCAAACTACCAAGTTCAAGCAGACGAAAACCATAATATCGTGGAACTGCTCGTGTCATCTGGTGTAGTCAACTCAAAACGCCAAGCCCGTGAAGATGTTCAAAACGGAGCCATTTACTTAAATGGCGACCGTATCCAAGACCTTGACTATGTCTTGAGTGACGCAGATAAGCTTGAGAATGAACTGACTGTTATCCGTCGTGGGAAGAAAAAATACTTTGTATTGACTTACTAAACTGTTCAACATTTACCTATAAAAAAAGGAGTTACCCTCGAGAAAGGTAACTCCTTTTTGCTGTTAATAGTCCCCACCTATCCCTTAATAGACAGGCTACGCAGTACAATGCGTAAGGTTGTTAGATTATGTAAGATAGAGAGATTTGAAGGACTGAGCCAATTAAACAAGCCAAAGCCAATCAAACTACTATTTACGACAACGGTATCTTGAATATTCTTCTTGATGAGTGTTTGCAAAGATGATGATAGCCAATCCAACTCTTGGAAGAAATCCAAGCGATTATCTAACAATAATATATCACTCATCTGCTTAGAAATATCTGCACTCTCATTCATCACCACACCGATATCTGATAGGGTTAGAGCCGCTGAGTCGTTCAACCCATCCCCAACCATCAAAATAGTGTGACCTGCTTTCTGCAGTTCCTCTACTAACTCAAATTTCCCATCAGGTTTCAAGTCTGTATAGACCTGATCAAAGGGCAAATCTTTGACTAATTCCTCTGTCCTAACCAGGGTGTCCCCTGTTGCCAGAATCAATTTTTTCCCTTGTGCCTTAAGTTTCTCCAAGGCTGCTTTTGCTTCTTTTCTCAAAGGAGTATGAATGCAGAACATTCCAATCAATTCATTCTGATAAGCCAAGAATAAGAGATTGTAGTGACTCTTGTACTCTTCAATTAAAGCATTTTGCTCCGAACTGATATGAATCTGCTCATCCTGCATTAAAACATAATTCCCAATAAGAACTGGTTGCCCATCTATATGAGATTTAATCCCCTTGCTTGCGATATATTGGAGTTTCCCATGCATTTCCTCATGTTCAATCCCCTCTATCTCAGCTTGCTTGACGATGGCATTAGCAATAGGATGATAAATGTGTTCCTCAAGACAGGCACTAATTCTGAGAATATCTTCCTCACTATAGTCCCCAAAAGGTAACACCTTTTCAACTATAGGATAACTAGTTGTGATTGTTCCTGTCTTATCAAACAAGAAAGTATCAACTTCCAGGTATTTCTCCAGAACATCCCCATCCTTAATCACCATTTCACGATTCAACCCCTCCTTGATAGCTGTCAAATAAGCTACAGGAGTAGAGATTTTCAAAGCGCAGGAGAAATCGACCAATAGGAAAGAGATAGCCTTAGAAAAAGAACCTGTCAATAGGTAAGTCAGCCCAGCCCCCAAGAAATTATATTTGACGACCTTGTCCGCCATCTTGATGAAATAGCGTTGTTTCGTTTTCTTGTTTTCTTCAGATTTCTTCATCAACTCAATCAGCTGTAAAATCCGGCTGTTCATCTGATTATCGGTTACACGAATACGCAACTCTCCAGTTTCTAATACTGTATTTGCACAAACCAAATCAGACTCTCTTTTTTCAACTGGAAAACTCTCTCCTGTCAAGGAACTTTCGTTGACCATACCTAAACCTGAAACTACTTGTCCATCAAACAGAATTTCATTTCCTTGAGATAGGACCAAAACATCTCCTATTTGAACATCGGAACTCTTGATACTAACAACCGTATCGCCCTGTACTAAGAATACATCGCTCTCTTTTGCAAGAAGACTCTGTTCTAAATCTGTTGCAGTTTTTTTCAAGGACCACTGATCTAAATGATTCCCCAAATCAAGCATAAACATGATATTGCTAGCCGTCTTGGATTGGTTCATAAACAAGGACAATAAAATCGCCGAACAGTCCAAGACCTCCATCGTTAGTTCCTTACGCGCTAGTGTTTGATAGGCTTCTCTGATATAACCCAAAGCCTGATAACAAGTCCATATATAGCGAATAGGATACGGCACAAAACTACGAAAAAGCACACGCTTAATCGCTGCACCTGAAACAATAGAATAAGCACTCTCTTCTCTACGAATGGGAAGAGTCATCAGCTCAGAAACTTTCCCTTTATCAATTCTTTTTAAAAAGGCTTCTGCATTATCTAATACAGAAAAGCCTTCTTTTATGCGTAGAGTAAAGTGCTGTTGATCCATGTAAAACTGGATAGACTCAATCCCCTTTTCATCTCTCGCCAAGGAACGAAGATAGTCTTGAATATCCAAGGTGAGTGAAAAAGAAGATGATAGTCGGATATGTTGGTATCCTCTATGTAGCACTTTAAAAGACATATTATTCTCCTATAAGGCTATCTAATTGCTCTTCTTTTTTCTCTTGCTCGTACAAATATTTGGCATCTTGCAAGACATCGTCTCCATGTTGTTTCACAACAGAAACAGATGCATCTAGCCCATCTTTCAACTTGTAAGCCTTAGCCAAAGCTTTAGAATAACCTTTTTTAGCTTCCTTACTTGCCAAGATTTTCAAACCAAGGGTACCAAATGCGACACCACCCAAAAAGAGTGATGATTTTTTCGCAACTTTTGCGACGGTTAATACTTCTTTTAACATACTTATTTCCTCCTTATCATTATTATATAGCAATTTAGATATAAAAGCAATTTTATTCTATAAATTGGAGAATTAGTTTTATTTCTACTGAATCTCCCATCTACTTATTCCTAAAGTTGCTTTCATTTGCCTCTTTTGATACACTTAAACTATGAATACAAATCTCAAACCTAAACTCCAGCGTTTTGCTTCTGCGACTGCCTTTGCCTGCCCTATCTGTCAAGAAAATCTGACTCTGGTAGAGAGCAGTCTCAAGTGCTGCAACCGTCATTCTTTTGACTTGGCTAAATTTGGCTATGTCAATCTGGCACCTCAAATCAAACAATCTGCTAACTATGACAAGGAAAATTTTCAAAACCGTCAACAAATCCTAGAAGCCGGCTTTTATCGGGCCATCTTAGAAGCTGTATCTGACTTGTTAGCAAATTCAGAAACTAGCACCACAGTCTTAGATATCGGTTGTGGCGAAGGATTCTATTCTCGCAAGCTCCAAGAAAGTCATCCTGACAAAACCTTCTATGCCTTTGACATCTCCAAAGATTCAGTCCAAATCGCTGCCAAGAGTGAACCAAACTGGGCAGTCAATTGGTTCGTTGGCGACTTGGCACGACTTCCTATAAAAGACGCCAGCATGGATATTCTGCTTGATATCTTTTCACCTGCCAACTATGGAGAATTTCGTCGTGTTTTATCCAAAGACGGTATCTTGATAAAGGTTATCCCAACTGAAAATCACCTCAAGGAAATTCGTCAAAGAGTACAGGACCAGCTGACAAACAAGGATTATTCTAATCAAGATATCAAAAATCATTTCCAAGAACACTTTACCATCCTATCTAACCAAACTGCCTCTCTGACTAAGACTATCACAACTGAGCAGCTTCAATCCCTACTCAGTATGACTCCTCTCCTCTTTCACGTCGACCAAAGCAAGATTGACTGGAGCCAACTGACAGAGATTACCATTGAGTCTGAGGTTCTGGTTGGGAAAGCATTCTAAACCAGACTTCCCAAAGGTATAAAACTTACCGAAAATCTTCAATATTACAAAAACGCATAAGAACAGGTGGTCAAAACCTTAATCTTATGCGTTTTGTTATAGTTTCCATACATATTAAGTGGAAATATTTGAAATCAGTTCTCTTAATAGCCATTGAATACCATATAGTACATTTGCCCCAAATATGATATAGGCCGTATAAATCAAGTATTTCGATTTTTCCCGCCTTAAAGAATAGATCTTGTACAAGATAAACAAATTTAAAATAATAAATAACAGAGACAAAATCTTCCCTCCAAAATCAATCATAAAAGTAGGCAGTCAAGCATAGTTCTAATCTTTATTTTCGATTCGAAATTACAAACTTATCAATAAATAGTAAGTGATATAATGCAAGTGTAATTCCAAATAAGCACCCATGATAAGAGATTTCTTGATGGGTAAGGGGGAAAAGAGTATCATTACCCGCCAAGAGGCAGGTCAAAATAACAAATAAAATCCAAAATAAATCCGTCCATTTATATTTTGAAAAATATTTTTTCCACATAAAAACACCTTCTTTCCTACAATTATATTATAATACTTTATGTAAGCGAATACAAGGGATATGAGGTTGAAAGAGAGTAAAAAGCAGTATTTCTAAGCCTTCACTGTATCTATAATTTCCCTATTTTTAGACAGGATTGACTAAAATCCACAACATTTAAAAAAGCGAATTTCAATCGAAACTCGCTTTTTTACAAAATGTATTCGTATAAATTTGTATCTTAGTTCAAGTGCCAGATATCTTCGTTGTACTGAGCGATTGTACGGTCAGATGAGAAGAATCCTGCTTTAGAAATGTTAACGATGACTTTATCCAACCATGCGTCACGGTCTTCGTAGTCAGCAAGCATTTGCTCTTTGACTTTGATGTAGTCTTCCAAATCAAGAAGAGTCATGAACCAGTCTTTGTTGATCAATTCATTGTAAAGACGTTCCAAGCGCTCTTTGTTTCCAGCTGCAAGAACTGCATCGCTAACGATGAAGTCAACCAATGGTTTGATAGCTTCACGAGCGTAGAATTCGCTTGATTTGTAAGCTGCTTTTGCGTAAAGGTCGATAACAGTTTCTGAATCTTCACCAAAGATGTAGATGTTTTCATCGCCAACCAACTCAGCGATTTCCACGTTAGCACCGTCCATAGTACCAAGAGTCAAAGCTCCGTTCAACATGAATTTCATGTTACCAGTACCTGAAGCTTCTTTAGAAGCAAGTGAGATTTGTTCTGAAATATCACATGCTGGGATAAGGAAGCTTGCTGCAGTAACGTTGTAGTTTTCAACCATAACTACTTGCAAGTGTGGAGCTACTGCTGGATCGTTAGCAATAACTTCTGACATGCAAAGGATTAAATGGATAATGTCTTGAGCGATTGTGTAGGCTGGAGCTGCTTTACCACCAAAGAAGATTGTGATTGGACGAGCAGGGATGTTACCAGCTTTGATGTCAAGGTATTTGTGAATCACGTACAAGGCATTCATTTGTTGGCGTTTGTACTCGTGAAGACGTTTGATTTGGATATCAAAGATAGAGTTTGGATTGATTTCCACACCTTGGTGTTCTTTCAAGTGACGAGCCAATTTACGTTTGTTGTGAGCCTTGATGCTTTCCAATTTTTCTTTGACAGCTGCTTTGTCTTCATAAGACAAAAGTTTTTCAAGCTCATCAGCTTCATGGTGCCAACCGTCTCCAAGAATTTCATCCAAGTAGTGAGACAATCTTGGGTTAGCATGCATGAGCCAACGACGGAAAGTGATACCGTTTGTTTTGTTGTTGAATTTTTCTGGGTAAAGGTCATAGAAAGCTTTCAACTCAGAATTTTTCAAGATTTCAGTGTGAAGTGCCGCAACCCCGTTAACGCTGTATCCATAGTGGATATCCATGTGAGCCATGTGAACACGTCCGCTCTCATCGATGATTTGAACAGCTGGATCTTTCACTTCTGCTTTCACACGACGGTCCAATTCTTCGATGATTGGTACCAAGTGAGGAACCACTTCTTGCAAGAATTCAAGAGGCCATTTTTCAAGGGCTTCAGCAAGGATTGTGTGGTTAGTGTAGGCAGTCATGCTACGAACGATTGAGATTGCTTCGTCAAGCTCGATACCACGTGCAGTCAAAAGACGGATCAATTCAGGGATAACCATTGATGGGTGAGTATCGTTGATTTGTACAACAGCGTAATCAGCAAGGTCATGCAAGTTGCTTCCTTTTTCGATTGCTTCGTCGATGATCAATTGCGCACCGTTTGAAACCATGAAGTATTGTTGGAAGATACGGAGCAACTCACCTTGACGGTCACTATCATCTGGGTAAAGGAAGAGAGTCAAGTTGCGAGCAATATCTGTCTTGTCAAAGCTGATACCGTCTTTAATAATAGAAGAATCAACTGAATCCAAGTCAAACAAACGCAAGCGGTTCTTCGTTTCTGTCTTGTAACCAGGAACATCAATATCATAAAGAGTTGATGTCAAAGTAAAGTCTGCAAATGGTACTTGGTAGCTACGGCTTGAGCGAACCAACCAGTTTTGCTCTGTCAACCATGCATTTGGAATTGTTTCTTGTTGGTTGTTTTTAAGAACTTGTTGGAAAAGACCAAAGTGGTAGTTCAAACCAACACCGTCACCATTCAAACCAAGAGTCGCAATTGAGTCGATAAAGCAGGCAGCCAAACGTCCCAAACCACCATTACCAAGAGATGGTTCCAATTCAACTTCTTCAACTTCGATCAAGTCTTTACCTGCAGCTGCAAGTTCTTTTTTGACATCGTCGTAAAGACCAAGGTTGATCAAGTTGTTTGACAAGAGTTTACCAATCAAGAACTCAGCTGAGATGTAGTAAACTTTTTTCTTACCAGTGTTAACTGGTTTTTGGCTACTTGCAAGCTTGCTGTAGTTAAGAAGAGCAAGGTAAAGCTCTTCATTGCTACATTCTGCAATGGTTTTATTGTAGCGATTTTGTACAAATTCTTGTAGTGATAACATGTTTAAGGTGTCTCCTGATATTGTATTATTTCTTTAATTCTACCAAATTTTCATTGATTCGTCGATAGATTGTTGTCAAGTCAAGCAAACCTTCCTCAACAGCTGGTGTCAATTGCTCTTCAGTCATACGCCAAGACCAGTTTCCACCAAGGGTAGATGGGAAGTTCATACGAGCCGCCTCATCCAATTCTAGCAAATCTTGCATAGTTGCAATTGCCATGAAGCTAACTGATGAAAAGACTGTACGAAGCATAGCATGTGGCACTGTTTCGTATTCTTTACGATTAGTGTAGCGAGCCATGTACTCACGAGTCGCATCATCAATCTCGTTACGGTACCAACCAAGAACCGTATTGTTATCGTGTGTTCCTGTGTACATAACTGAGTTAGCAGGTGCCAAGTGTGGGCTATCGATGCTTTCGTCTTCTGGGTTGAAGGCAAATTGAAGAATTTTCATTCCTGGGAAGCCAGTACGTTCACGCAACTCGATAACTTCATCAGTCATGAAGCCAAGGTCTTCTGCGATGATGTTTAACTCACCAAGTTCTTCCTTAACGGCTGCAAAAAGCTTGTAGCCAGGACCTTTGACCCACTCACCAGGTGCTGCTGTATCGGAACCAGCAGGGATTTCCCAGTAAGATTCGAAGCCGCGGAAGTGGTCGATACGAACGATGTCGTAGATTTTGAAGCTTTCACGCAAGCGTTCAATCCACCATTTGTAACCGTCTTTATCCATTGCTTCCCAGTCATAGATTGGGTTACCCCAAAGCTGACCAGTTGCAGAAAATTCATCTGGTGGGCATCCTGCGATGCAAGTTGCCTTACCGTTAACATCTGTCTTGAAGAGATGTGGATTTGCCCACATATCGCTTGAATCTTCCGCTACGTAGATTGGCATGTCCCCAACGATTTCGATGTGGTTGTCGTTAGCGTAAGCTTTCAATTTCAACCATTGTTGGAAGAAGAAGTACTGAGTCACACGGTGGTAAACCAACTTGTCTGCCAATTGCTCACGGTAGCTTTCAAGTGCTGAAGCTTTACGAGCACGAGCATCTGCATCTGGCCATTCAGTCCAAGCAAGATTGTCAAAATGCTCTTTGATAGCCATATACTCAGCAAAGAGCTCAAGCCATGATTGGTTATCTTGAGCAAATTTCTCAAAATCTTTAACATCTCCGACTTCAAAGAAACGTTTTACCGCTTTTTCTAAAAGAGGACGACGTGCATAGTAGATTTTCGCATAGTCAACTTCAGACGCATCGCTACCAAAATCAACTCCTTCAAGGTCACTTGCTTCCAACAAACCTTGCTCCACCAAGATATCCAAATCGATAAAATGAGTGTTTCCTGCGAAGGCTGAGAAAGATTGGTAAGGAGAATCCCCGTAACTAGTTGTTCCTAGTGGAAGGATTTGCCAGTAACGTTGTTTTGTACGAACCAAGAAATCAACGAAGTCGTAAGCACTTTGACCAAATGATCCGATTCCGTATGCTCCTGGAAGAGAAGAGATGTGCATCAACACACCACTTTGACGTTTTTTCATAATAGCACCTCATGTGTTAAAATTAATGGAACGTTGCGTATTTTTGCAGACGCAAACGTTTGCGCTACTTATAAGTATACTCCTTTTCAAGCATAATTGCAAGCGTTTTTAAAAAACTTTTTTGATTATTTTTAAGGAGACTAACCCATTTTAGCAAAGATAACTTAAAACCATCTAATCCTAAAATAAACTATCTAATCCTAAAATTTGACTCTCACAGAACAGTCTACAAGGTGCAAATCCTCCTTCAGGAAGCTTTAATTTATATGCAAAAAGACACAAAGGTCTATAGAAAATAGATAGGGATTAGAAACAGGGAGGTACCCCTCCTGATTTCCCTCTTTAGACAGATTCCATCTATTTTTTATTAAAAATACTGTATTCTTATCTATTTCACACTTTTCTTCTATTAAAAAGTAAAATCATGCTATCAAATCAAGCTTAAAAATTTTTTAAAATTTTTGACAAAAACACTTGCAACCGTTTTCTATTTGTGCTATACTAAGCTCATAAAGGAAAACGTTTGCGTTTTTCTTGTCAATAAAACTTGTTATTCTTTAGGAGGAATACACTATGTCATCTAAATTCACGAAGAGCGCTGCTGTGCTTGGAACTGTTACACTTGCTAGCTTGCTTTTGGTAGCTTGCGGAAGCAAAACTGCTGATAAGCCTGCTGATTCTGGTTCATCTGAAGCCAAAGAACTCACTGTATATGTAGACGAAGGATATAAGAGCTATATTGAAGAAATTGCTAAAGCTTATGAAAAAGAAGCTGGCGTAAAAATTACTCTTAAAACTGGTGATGCTCTAGGAGGTCTTGATAAACTTTCACTTGACAACCAATCTGGTAATGTCCCTGATATTATGATGGCTCCATACGACCGTGTAGGTAGCCTTGGTTCTGACGGACAACTTTCAGAAGTGAAATTGAGCGATGGTGCTAAAACAGACGACACAACTAAATCTCTTGTAACCGCTGCTAATGGTAAAGTTTACGGTGCTCCTGCCGTTATCGAGTCACTTGTTATGTACTACAACAAAGACTTGGTAAAAGATGCTCCAAAAACATTTGCTGACTTGGAAAACCTTGCTAAAGATAGCAAATATGCCTTCGCTGGAGAAGATGGCAAAACTACTGCCTTCCTAGCTGACTGGACAAACTTCTACTATGCATACGGACTTCTTGCTGGTAACGGCGGATACGTATTCGGTCAAAATGGTAAAGATCCTAAAGACATCGGTCTTGCCAACGACGGTTCTATCGCAGGTATCAACTACGCTAAATCTTGGTATGAAAAATGGCCTAAAGGTATGCAAGATACAGAAGGTGCTGGAAACTTGATCCAAACTCATTTCCAAGAAGGTAAAACAGCTGCTATCATCGACGGACCTTGGAAAGCTCAAGCTTTCAAAGATGCTAAAGTAAACTACGGAGTTGCAACTATTCCAACTCTTCCAAATGGAAAAGAATATGCTGCATTCGGTGGTGGTAAAGCCTGGGTCATCCCTCAAGCCGTTAAGAACCTTGAAGCTTCTCAAAAATTTGTAGACTTCCTTGTTTCAACTGAACAACAAAAAGCCTTATACGATAAGACTAACGAAATCCCAGCGAATACTGAAGCTCGTTCATACGCTGAAGGTAAAAACGATGAGTTGACAACAGCTGTTATCAAACAGTTCAAGAGCACTCAGCCACTGCCAAACATCTCTCAAATGTCTGCAGTTTGGGATCCAGCGAAAAACATGCTCTTTGATGCTGTAAGTGGTCAAAAAGATGCTAAAACAGCTGCTAACGATGCTGTAACATTGATTAAAGAAACAATCAAACAAAAATTTGGTGAATAACAAATTTGTTCAAGGGGGGTGGAATTCAAATCCCCCTTTGAATTTATCAATAGAGACACAAATAATTTAGCTTTCTTATAAAAAAGCAGTATCCTATGAAAGGAGTTATTATGGAAAAGCAACAACCTAGTAAAGCAGCCCTGCTGTCTATCATTCCTGGGTTAGGACAGATTTACAATAAACAAAAAGCCAAAGGTTTTATCTTCCTTGGTGTAACCATCGTATTTGTCCTTTACTTCCTAGCACTTGCAGCCCCTGAATTGAGCAACCTCATCACTCTTGGTGACAAGCCAGGTCGTGACAATTCCCTCTTTATGCTGATTCGTGGTGCCTTCCATTTAATCTTTGTAGTCGTTTATGTACTCTTTTATTTCGCAAATATTAAAGATGCACATACGATTGCAAAACGCATTAACAATGGAATTCCAGTTCCACGTACCCTCAAAGACATGATCAAAGGGATCTATGAAAATGGCTTCCCTTACCTCTTAATCATTCCATCTTATGTTGCCATGACCTTCGCGATTATCTTCCCAGTTATCGTAACCTTGATGATCGCCTTTACTAACTATGACTTCCAACACTTACCACCAAACAAATTGTTGGACTGGGTTGGTTTAACAAACTTTAGTAATATCTGGAGTTTGAGTACCTTCCGTTCTGCCTTTGGTGCTGTTCTTTCTTGGACTATCATCTGGGCTTTGGCAGCTTCTACTTTACAAATCGTCATCGGTATCTTCACAGCTATCATTGCTAACCAACCGTTTATCAAAGGAAAACGTATCTTCGGTGTTATTTTCCTTCTTCCTTGGGCTGTTCCAGCCTTCATCACTATCTTGACATTCTCAAACATGTTTAACGATAGTGTCGGTGCTATCAACACTCAAGTCTTGCCAATCTTTGCTAAATTCCTTCCTTTCCTTGATGGAGCTCTTATCCCTTGGAAAACAGACCCAACTTGGACTAAGATTGCCTTGATTATGATGCAAGGTTGGCTTGGATTCCCATACATCTACGTTTTGACTTTGGGTATCTTGCAATCTATTCCTAACGACCTTTACGAGGCAGCTTATATTGACGGTGCTAATGCTTGGCAAAAATTCCGCAACATCACTTTCCCAATGATCTTGGCTGTTGCAGCACCTACTTTGATTAGCCAATACACCTTCAACTTTAACAACTTCTCTATCATGTACCTCTTCAATGGTGGAGGACCTGGTAGTGTCGGAGGTGGAGCTGG
Organism: Streptococcus sp. k-628; assembly: GCF_013277475.1. Classification (NCBI taxonomy): domain Bacteria; kingdom Bacillati; phylum Bacillota; class Bacilli; order Lactobacillales; family Streptococcaceae; genus Streptococcus; species Streptococcus sp. k-628. The sequence goes on along the minus strand of NZ_VMMZ01000016.1, from coordinate 1,089 downwards.
TTCAACCGATATCTTGATCTCATGGATCTACCGTTTGACAACAGGTACATCTCCTCAATACTCAATGGCGGCAGCTGTTACTTTGATTATCTCTATCATTGTCATCTCAATCTCTATGATCGCATTCAAGAAACTACACGCATTTGATATGGAGGATGTCTAAGATGAATAACTCAATTAAACTCAAACGTAGACTGACTCAAACCCTTACTTACCTTTACCTGATTGGTCTATCAATCGTGATTATCTATCCACTATTGATTACTATCATGTCAGCCTTTAAAGCAGGTAACGTCTCAGCCTTTAAACTAGATACTAATATCGACCTCAATTTTGATAACTTTAAAGGCCTCTTCACTGAAACCTTGTACGGTACTTGGTACCTCAACACTTTGATTATCGCCTTGATTACCATGGCTGTTCAAACAAGTATCATCGTACTTGCTGGTTATGCTTACAGCCGTTACAACTTCTTGGCTCGTAAACAAAGTTTGGTCTTCTTCTTGATTATCCAAATGGTGCCAACCATGGCCGCTTTGACAGCCTTCTTCGTTATGGCACTTATGTTGAACGCCCTTAACCACAGCTGGTTCCTCATCTTCCTCTACGTTGGTGGTGGTATCCCGATGAATGCTTGGCTCATGAAAGGCTACTTCGATACAGTGCCAATGTCTTTAGACGAATCTGCAAAACTAGACGGTGCAGGACACTTCCGCCGCTTCTGGCAAATTGTTCTTCCACTTGTTCGCCCAATGGTTGCCGTACAAGCTCTCTGGGCCTTCATGGGACCTTTTGGGGACTACATCCTCTCTAGTTTCTTGCTTCGTGAGAAAGAATACTTTACTGTTGCTGTTGGTCTCCAAACCTTCGTTAACAATGCGAAGAACTTGAAGATTGCCTACTTCTCAGCAGGTGCTATCCTCATCGCCCTTCCGATCAGTATTCTCTTCTTCTTCCTACAAAAGAACTTTGTTTCAGGACTTACAAGTGGTGGCGACAAGGGATAATATATCCCCGCCACCCTTTTTCATTTTATACTCTTCTAAAATCTCTTCAAACCACGTCAGCTTCCATCTGCAACCTCAAAAC